>NZ_JBIUCP010000003.1:0-130483 GCF_044538765.1 Acinetobacter sp. ABJ-A23_2 | reverse complement strand
GGTCAGGGTATATCTCTTAGTTTCAGAAATTTAAGTCATCTTACAATTATTGATGAACAAATGATACAAAAAGAAATTTCTCCTATATTTTCTGGCATTCCAATGTCTAAGACTCCAGAAATTTCACTTTTTAATCTTCTTTTGACTGGAATAGATAATTCATATTTAGAAAACAATCCAAAAAAAGAAAAAACAAAGTCAATTGATAAGGCTAAAATTCAGCTTCTAGATGAGCTTTTAGAAGATTTATTCAAAAAATTTGATAATGATGTTCCAGAAGAAAAAGAGTTAAGAGATCAACTCGAAAAACTTAATGAAACAATTGTAAGGCTAAAACAAAAGGTAATAATTAAAGAAGGGGAATTTAATGAACGTGCCAATGAGTTAAATAAAATAAAGTTAAGAAAAATTGAAATTGAGGAAAGAAAATCAGAAATTTCAGACTTAATAAATAGATTTGAATTATTAAAAAAACATTATGTTTCTGATCTTGTTAGACTAGAAGCATTATCAGAAGCAAGCATGTTTATAACAAGTTTTGATGACGTAGATTGTCCATTATGTGGAGGTGAACATTCAAAGAAATTAGATAATAAATCTGATGAATTATATCTAGATATCCATAGAGCATCACATGCTGAATATTTAAAAATAAGTAATTTGAAAGATGATTTAGATAAAGCAATAAAGGCTTTAGCTGATGAGTCATTAGAAATTAGTGAGTATGTTCATATTGTAGATGAAGGAATTCTAAAAATTGAAGAAGAATTAAATCTTAATAATTCTATTAAAGTTGAGACAATGGAAGAATATTCACAGGCACTTTCTATAAAAATTTCTTTAAATGAATCTCTTTATCTTTTAGAACAAATTCATACCCTGAATCAGAAAAAAATAAAAATGGGTGAAAAGCATAATGAGGAGGGGGCTTCTGATCTGGAACTTATCCAAGAGATAGATAAAACAGATCAATTTGCTAAAAAGGTAAAAAATATTCTAAGAGATTGGGGAGTTATCAATAATGAGAATGTTACTTATGATGATAATTTAAAGGATTTAAATATTGGAGATAAGCCACGAGAAAGCCGTGGTAAAGGTATGCGTTCTATTACACATGCTGCTTTTACGGTTGGATTACTTGAATATTGTAAAGATGAAGAATTACCTCATCCTGGTTTTATAATATTAGATTCACCATTATTAGCTTATCGCGAGCCTGACTCAGATGATGAAGCTCTTTTATCAAATGGAGTGGATGAAAAGTTTTATGAGTATTTGAAAAACTTGACTGATAGACAAGTAATTATTATTGAAAATAATGATCCACCTGAAGATATTATAAATCAACCATTTACAATTTATTTTTCTAAGTCTAATACAGGGCGATATGGACTTTTTCCAAAAATTGAAGATTAAAGTTAGTGGTATACCAAATTGAAAATTAATTGGTTTTTTATCATATGAATGGTGAGTTACAGAGACTTTAGTTAAAACTTGATATGAATTTTGATAAATTCAAAGTTAAGCTACAGTTCTTTCAAAATAAACTTCAATATAAAGCTAAAGTTATAGATGGAGTTGAGCATTTTCCAAAATATGCGGAAGAGGCTATATCTACAATTTATTAATAGGGGAATGTAAATTGGGGCAGGCTAAACAAAGAGGTTCTTTAGAAGAACGAATAGCACAAGCGGATCAAACTAAACTAGATGGGGAGAGGGTTACAATAGACGAGGCCAAACTTCGTCTAGGGTTGCCGAATACAGCAGAATTTTTAGGTTATGTTATTCATTTGTATGATAAGGATGAATTCGTCGGTAAAGTTGACGAGACTGAAACCGTTATTAATAGAGTGTATGTAAAAATTCCTGATCTAGCGAAGGTCTATGATGCAGTAGAAGATGCAGTGAATGAAGCATTAAAAATTGATAAATATAGGCTGCTTGTTTGTTTACTATTTGAATTTAATAATAAACATATGATCTATGATGTCTGGGCAAACTTTGATGATTAAAATAAAACGGGTTCAAGCCCGTTTTTTAATTTATGAATTTTTAAGAGCAAAATTTTACTGTCTTAATTTTTATTAGATAATTTTGAGCCAACTCATGAGCTAAATTTAGAATATATATTTCAGGATTCTTTTTAATAGTTTCATCAAAAAAATTAGGACTATTTTTTAGAATTTCAGGCACCTGAGTTGTGCCAGACTGATGTTGGAGTGCTAATAAAATTGTTAGTAGTTCATATGTATAGTCTGGTTGAGCGTCATTTTTAATAAGCTTTATAACATGTGAAGAAAATTCAAAAGCTTCTGCTGGTAATAGCGAATAAATATTCTCATCAATGAAAGTAGATAAATACCATTCATCTAAATCTTTTTCTGAGGCTAATTTTTCAAGAAAACTAGATAAAGCACCTATAAACATTTTTATCCTTTCTCACTTTATCTCTGGTATAGAAATGAAAGTCTATCTTCTTTCTGAATAGTCTTTTCCTCTAACCTTTATTGTTCACTCAAAACCATCTGTTTAATCTTAACTGCCTTCTCAAAGTGATCCAGCTTATGCTCCATAATCCACCAATGCGCTGCTTCCATCAGTAACTCAGGGTTATCGTTCTTATTTTTAAAAAACGCATAAAAAGATAGACCGACATTGTCTCCCTTCTTTTCAATTTTATCGTCGCATCCCTTAACAAAAATTTCTCTTAATTCATTTCTCATATTTAGTATCACTTCAAGTCTATAAAACTAAGACGGCTTATTTTGCTCGCCCCATTGGCACATCATATCTAACAAAGGAATTAAAGATTGCCCTTTTTCTGAAAGTCGATACTCAACTTTTGGCGGAATTTGAGGATATTTCTTACGGGTAATCAGTCCATCTCTTTCCAATTCTTTAAGTGTATTGCTGAGTGTTCTAAACGAAATATTACCAATGCAGCGTTGCATCTCATTAAAACGCATGACATTTTTTTCATACAGCCAATACATAATAATCATTTTATATTTGCCATTAATCAAAGAAAGGGTGTAGCCAAAACCCGTATCTTCTAATGAGGTATTTGATGGTACGCATTCATCCATTTTTAAAATCTACACTATCTTTTAGTATAGTATATAACATAAATTACCGTACTTATATTTAGGAAAGTACACTTCTATAATCGATTTATCTACTTTCCGATAAGAGTGTTTTCATAATGAAAAAGACATTAGTCATTATTACTCATCCCCACATAGACCAGTCAGTTGTAAATAAAAGATGGGTAGAGGAATTAGAAAAACACCCAGACCAATTTACGGTTCACCAAATTTATCAAGCCTACCCAGATGGGGTGATTGATGTTGCCAAAGAGCAAGCACTGGTAGAAGAACATGAAAATTTAGTATTTCAATTTCCAGTGTATTGGTTTAACTGTCCACCACTTTTGAAGCAATGGCTTGATGAAGTTTTAACCTATGGATGGGCGTATGGTTCAACAGGTGACAAAGTTAAAAATAAGAAGTTTATGCTGGCTGTATCTGCGGGTGGTCAAGAACATATTTATTCAGAGCAGGGTGAATATAAACTTACGTTGGACCAAGTTTTTAGTTCTTTTCAGCTCACTGCCTTATATGTTGGGGCGGACTATCAACCGCTTCATGCATTTTATGGTCTAGACACAAACCCTTCAGAAGATGAAGAGGTTCCGACTCATCAAGACATAGAAAATAATGCGATTGAATATGTTCAGAAGTTATTAGCGTTGTCTGAGTAGGTTTTAAGGTAGGAAGGCCTGAACTTGAGAGTTTGGGCTTTTCCTTATAAATAATAATTTAAATGCACTGTATCTTTATGATTTAAATACTATTTGCTTTTTGTAATTAAGCGACAATTACACTTTAGAGGAGTAAAATTACAGCATCACTTATAAATTATTAAAATTCAGTCATGTTTAGTTCAGATTTAACGGATTATGTCATTCGACAATTAGGACGTACTAAAAATAAACGTTATGAAGCATATGTGGTTAGTCGAATTATTCACGTACTTAATGACTTTACTCTAAAATTTGTCACTCAACAGTTTGTTAGATTATCAAATAAGAAAATTGCTTTAACTGATTTATATTTTCCTCAACTTGGTATTCATATTGAAGTTGATGAAGGACATCACTTTTTAAGAAATAGTAAAATGGAGTATTCACTCAACCAAATAGATGAGCCTTTTTATAGTTTCTCTCAAACAGAAAGTGACGCTATGAGAGAGGAAGATATTATTAGTATTACTGGACATAAAATTTTTCGGGTAAATGTTTTTAAAAATCAGGAAGGTGAGCCTCAAAATTTAGAGAGTATTCATCAACAAATCGATAAAATCATAGAAGAAATAAAGATTGCAAAGAATAAGCTGGTAGAAGCTTCTACTTTTAAAGAATGGAATATAGAAACAGAATATAACCCTCAAACTTATATTGATTTAGGACGCATCAGCCTAGCTGACAATGTAATATTAAAAACAACAAAAGATGTTTGTAATTGCTTTGGTTATAACTATAAAAATTATCAGAGAGGAGGGGCCATTCATCCGTATCAAGAAGATACCTTAATTTGGTTTCCTAGACTTTATGAAAATAAGGATTGGATTAATACTATATCGCCTGATGGCTTAACGATTACTGAAAAGTCGACAGATGAAACTGTTACTCTTAAAAAAATAGAAGAGTGGAAAAATGGTCCACAGAAAAGAATTGTCTTTGCAAGGGTTAAAGATAATTTGAATAGTCGAGCTATGTACCGTTTTATGGGTTTGTATAAGTTTCAAAAAGCGGATTTAAAAGAGGGGGTGGTTTGGAAGAGAATATCAAACTCAGTCAAAACATATCCTTTTAAGAAAGCCTAATTAAAAATGTAGGACCTTTTGACAATTCAAATTAACAAAAATAAAAAAGACCGAAATCAGAACGATTAGGTCTTTTTTGAATTCTGGTAGTAGGAGAAACAGTTAAGTTTAATATATAAATATATGAATTTTTTAGGTATATAGATTCATAGGTGTAAATGCAACTCTATTTGTACTGTCAAAGATAATTCTGATAGGTATTGAAAGTTCAATTCTTTGCAATCCTAATAATAGTGATTTTTCATAGATAACCTGAAATTTGAATTTTTGACTATCGAAATGAAATAAGTTGTATTTCATGCAGTAGAATGTAGAAAATTTTGAAGGGGTAAAAGAGGCTTCTTCATTAAAAATTATTAATTTTGAATACCTTTAATCGAATGATATTGGGTTCTTGTGTGGAGTTCTTCATGGATACGGCTTTGATTAAGATGCTTAAAGAAATTCTTAAGCAATTTCCAAACTTTTGGAATGGTGAAAATTTACAACGTTCACTTGTTATTGACGCAATTCAAAAAAAAGAAGCCAATGTGATCAAGGCTCTGATCAATAATGAAAAGATAAAAACAATATACAGTACAAATATTGATGGTGTCCTAATTTTTGACTTTGATAAATTGATAAGCCTTCTTAAATATAAAGAATATTGGGCTGATAGCTTTACTAAATATCGCAATAAAGTAGGCTTAACGAGCGAAGATAAATATATAGATTATAGTTCTGATGTTGTTTTGGATTTTCCTTTCAAAGATTGTGTTCTTGAAGGTGGAATGACTAAAGAAGATCAAGAAAAAGATGAAATTTATTATAATGAAATAATTGCACGAGATGAGATTGATCGCTTATTTTCACCTAAAGTTTTTACGAATACAAAGCGATATACATCAGACGGTATTGAAGAAGAGGTAACTCAATTTAATGATGATAATTTGATTATTAGAGGAAATAATTTAATCGCCCTTTCCTCCATTTTAGATGTTTATAAGGGGAAAGTGAAATTAATTTATATTGATCCACCATATTATTTTTCTAAAAAAAAGAAAGAAGATACTTTTTTATATAACTCAAACTTTAAGTTGAGCACTTGGCTAACTTTTATGAAAAATCGCCTAAATTTAGCTAAAGATTTACTAGCTGAAGATGGCGCTATTTTCGTACAAATTAGTGATGATGGTGTGGCAGAATTACATTGTTTAATGAAAGAAATTTTTAATACAGATCAAAACAATTTTATTAATAAAATTACAGTTAGAACTAAGTCACCATCAGGTTTTGGTAGTGTAAATCCTGGAGTTTTTGAGACAGCTGAATATATTCTATCCTTTGCTAAGAATAAGTCTAAGTGGTTGTATAATAAACAATATATTTCATGTGACTATGACGAAAATTATAAGCTTTTTATCCCTAATATAGATGATCATTATGAAGAATGGGAAATAGTAAACTTTCACGATTTTATTGCTGAAAAAATGAATTATAAAAATGCTAAAGAAGCTATCAAGTCTTTAGGGGCTGAAGTATTCTTTAAAAAGGTCGGTGATTATGCGATTGAATTCGAAAAACAAGTATTTAGATATACTGAGATTGGTGATAAGGCAGGCAGCTTTTTAGTTAATCTAAGAAATATTTCAAAATCAACACCAAATAAAATTTTCAAATTTGAAAGAGAAAACTTTTATGATGTTTATGTTTTAAATGGAAAGGAAATAGCCTTCTATAACAAAAAGGTTAGAGTTGTTGATAATGTTAAAACACCTGTTATTCAGTTATCAAATATTTGGACTGATATTTCTTATGAGGGCATAGCTAGTGAAGGTGGGGTTCAATTGAAAGGGGGTAAAAAACCTGAAAAACTTCTTCGAAGAATTATAGAGATGAGTACTAATGAGGGAGATCTTGTAATGGATTTTCACTTAGGGAGTGGCACAACAACTGCAACTGCTCATAAACTCAAACGAAAATATATAGGAATTGAGCAGTTAAAATATAAAGAAAATGATTCCTTAAAAAGAATGCAAAAAGTTCTGGAAGGTGATCAAAGTGGTATCTCAAAAATTGTGAATTGGAAAGGTGGTGGTAGTTTTGTTTATACGGAATTAATGGAATTAAACTACGTATTTATCCATAAAATTAAACAAGCAGAAAAGAATGAAGATTTGATTCAATTATTTGAGGAGATGAAGGAAAAAGCACATTTAAACTATCAAATTGACTTGGAGAAAGTTTTAAATAATCAATATGAAATTGATGGAGTTAGCCATTTTGTTTCATTTAATGATCTTGAATTATCTCAGCAAAAAACACTTCTAGTTGAGCTTCTTGATAAAAATCAGCTATATGTGAATTTTTCAGAAATAGAAGATAAGAACCTTTCAATTTCTGAGAGTAACAAAGCCTTTACAAATAGCTTTTATCAAGGTGGTGAATAATGGCAAGGTCACCTTTGATTACATCTCTAAATTTGCTTGCTGATCAGCTTAAAAAGTTTGATGAACCAGGATTATTCAGTTTAAATTATCAGTTACCTGAATATCTAAAGACTAATCTCAAAGACACCTTACGCCCTTATCAAGAAGAAGCGTTACGTTATTTTCATTATTCGCAGTTTAAACAAGATATTGCAGATAAGGACTATAAGCATTTGCTATTCAATATGGCAACTGGTTCAGGTAAAACGATGGTCATGGCAGGTGCTATTCTTTATATGTTTAAAGAGTATGGCTATCAAAATTTTATATTCTTTGTACACACTGATGCGATCATCCAAAAAACTAAAGAAAACTTGTTAAATGCTTTGTCATCTAAATATCTATTCACTCAGCCTTTAGAAATAGAGGGTGAGCGTATTTATATTGAAGCTGTGGATATATTTCCAAGACAGCCGAGTAAAAATACAATTTACTTAAAGTTATCTACAATTCATAAAATTCATGATGAGTTGAATAGCTATAAAGAAAACAGCATTACTTATGATGATCTTGCTGAGATTCCTATTGTGCTATTGGGGGATGAAGCACATCACTTTAATGCTGAAACTAAAGCAAAAGGTAAGTCTAAAACCTCTACTGAGTATGAAGAATTAACGTGGGAACGGACGATTGAAAATATTCTTGCTCTACAAGATAAAAATCGTTTGTTAGAGTTCACTGCTACGATCAATTTAGATAATCGAGAAATTTACCAAAAGTATAAAGATAAAATTGCTTATCAGTATGACTTGAAAAAGTTTATGACGGATGGTTTCTCTAAAAAAGTCATGCTCTTAGAGGCTAATCAGCATGATGATGAAAAGATGCTGGATGCTGTTTTATTAAGTCAATATCGCAAATTAGTGGCAGTAAAACATGGTATTCAGGACTTTAAGCCGATTATTCTGTTTAAATCGAATAAGATTGCAATATCTAAAGCCAAACAAGAGCAATTCACTCAAATTATTAGCGACTTAACTCCACAAAAAGTTAAAACACATTTAGCGAATAAGCAAAACCAAATTACCTCATCCAGTAGTATTTGGAATCGGGTGATTTCTCATTATTTTACTGAAAATCTGGTTGAAATTGTTGAGGGTATTCAAGAAGATTTTAATGAGTTGAATATTCTTAATGTAAATAAGTCAGATATTTTGGAAGAGTATCCAGTCCTTTTAAATACATTGGAGGAACCTGATAATCCAATACGTTTAGTTTTTGCCGTTGCAAAGGTTAATGAAGGTTGGGACGTATTAAACCTTTACGATATTGTCAGAATTAGTGAAAGTGCATCATCTACAAAATCAGGAACAGATAGTGAAGCCCAGTTAATTGGACGTGGAGCGAGATACTATCCATTCGTGTTAAATGGTGAAAAAAGTTTTACTCGACGTTTTGATTTAAGTAATAGTGATCTTAGTGTACTAGAGCAACTTCATTATCATACGATCAATGATCCTGCGTATATTAAAACCTTGCATACTTCGTTAGAACAAGCAGATATTATTGCGGATACTGATGGTAACGGTGTAGTTGAACACGCTAAGCTTAAATCTGCATTTACAAACTCGGACTTTTATAAATTTGGACAATTATTCTTTAATGAAGTTGAAGAAATTTCTGCATATGAGCGTTCATGGACATCATACTCACTAGAAAAGCAGTATGAGATTTCATATAAAACGGCTAATGAAGTTGGTTTAGATAACTTAGCAGCAAGCTCAAATACAAGTCTACACACAAAAACTTTAGAGCTTGACCTTCGTTATTGGTTTAAGGCTATACAGAAGATTAGTTTTTTTGAGTTTGCGAATCTAAAACATTATTTCCCAGAGCTTCTTAGTATCAATGAGTTTTTAACTGATTCAAGATACTTAGGTGGATTGACAGTCAATGTGAATTTACCAAATACGCTCAATCTAAGCGATCTTCCACCACATGAAAAATTACAGCTTATTGAAATTGTTTTAACGCGTATTGCCGAAAATATTCGTCGTAACTATCAGAAATATAGAGGAACGTATCGTTTTATTAGTAAGCCGTTAAAAGACGTCATTACAGATTATAGTGTTCATGTCGATCCGAATATGATGGCCAATCAGCGCATCACATCAGAAGCAACAACGGGTAAAACTTGGTATGTTTATGATAAAGCTATTCTAAATCAGCTGGAGCATCGACTGATTAAACTTTTAGATATGTTTATGGAGAAACTTCGTGGTAAATATGATGATATTTATGTCATTCGTAATGATGAAAAAACCACACGTTTTAAATTAACAGAGTTTAATGGGGTAAGGGGGTTTATGCCTGATTTCATCATGTTGATGAGAGATAAAGCTGAAACAGATGTTTACTATCAAGTTTTTTTAGAGCCAAAAGGTGATGATCGTCTAATCCAAGATGCTTGGAAAGAAGGTATATTAGCTGCAATCAATGATCCTAGTTTGATTATCATTGATACTGATGACAATGTTCGTTTGGTTGGAATTAAATTCTTTGCCGATACTAGACGACAAGAATTTATTCAGGATTTTGCAGATAAGTTATTCGATGGTGAACAATTAGAAGCACAGTCTCTGTTAATTTAATTTTTACTAGTTCCCTAGTCCTATTTTTAACTGATAGACACCCTATTGCTTTTTTGTCTGTCAGTTAAAATTCGGACTAAATTCTTCTCAGCCGAAACTTTATATTTAGTTAATAATGTTTAGGATGGCATCTAAAAAACTTCTAATTTTTACATTTACTCTGCATAGTCAATTTTCTAAGAATCTCTATATTAAAATTAATGCAGATTTTTTGACTTAAACAATATTTATCCTAGCTTACTGTATCAAAATTTAAGTTAGTATTAGTAAAAGATAAGTTCAAAATAGGTAGTTATTCTTTTTCACTTCTATTATAAAAAATTACTAATGTATACAGTCCTTAACTTATTTTTTCATCCTTTTAAGAATTGCATAAGTTTGAAAATAGAACTGCTATATTATTAGATCTACGATTGGCTAGTTTTCTATTGGCTGTTGGTATAAAAATTAGTTTTTTGGAAAAAGAATTATAATTATAACGGTGTAGTGTAGGGTTTTATCGTAGTACTACCGTCAATAAAAAAGCCTAAACCGATTAAGTTTAAGCTTCTTTAAATTTGAATTCTGGCGGTGAGAGAGGGATTCGAACCCTCGATACGCGCAAACGTATACACACTTTCCAGGCGTGCTCCTTCAGCCACTCGGACACCTCACCAAGGCGTGCGATAGTAACTAAAAAATCAGGTTCTGCCAAGATTTAAGACGAGCATTACAGAAAAAAAATAATAGAGGTGATAAGATTGCGCTAAAAATCTATTGGTTTAATTACACAATGCAAAATACGGCCAAAAAAGCGACCTTGCCTGCCACGGCTTTGGCAGCTCTTGGAGTGGTCTTTGGAGACATCGGAACGAGTCCGCTCTATGCCTTGAAAGAGTCCTTCCATACTGCCCATGGTTTGGGAATTCAGCCTGAAAACGTATTAGGAATTTTATCCATTATTTTTTGGTGCTTAATGCTGATCATCAGCATCAAGTATGTCGCAATTGTCATGCGTGCAGACAACAATGGCGAAGGCGGTATTATGGCCTTACTCGCATTGAATTTGCGTAAAGCAAAAATTGCCGACAATAAAAAAATCTACATGATTGCCATTGGCTTTATTGGGGCATCACTGTTCTTTGGTGACGGTATTATTACCCCGGCCATTTCGGTATTGTCCGCGGTCGAAGGGTTGTCTATTGCAACCAACGTTTTTGACCCGTTCATTATGCCAATTGCAATTGCCATTATCATCACGCTATTTTTAGTGCAAAAACATGGTACGGCCTTTGTAGGGAAGTTCTTTGGTCCTATTACGCTTGTGTGGTTTATCTCGTTAGGCGCATTAGGCCTTCACAGCGTTATTCAAACACCGATTGTACTCGGCATGTTTAGTCCGCATTGGGCGATCCAGTTTATCTACCATCATCCAGTCATGACCTTTTTTGTGATGGGTGCTGTGGTGTTAACCGTGACGGGTGGTGAAGCACTTTATGCTGACATGGGACATTTTGGACCAGTTCCGATTCGTCTTGCGTGGTTCTTTGTGGTGTTGCCATGCTTAGTTTTAAACTATGCAGGACAGGGCGCATTGTTACTTCGTGACCCTGCGGCAATTGAAAACCCATTCTATTTACTGGTTCCACAGTGGGCACTTTACCCAATGATTATTATGGCGACTATGGCAACAGTGATTGCCTCTCAAGCCGTAATTTCTGGGGTGTTTTCTCTTGCTCGCCAAGCGATTCAATTGGGTTATTTACCACGTTTAAGTATTAAACATACCTCTGAGTCTGAAGAAGGTCAGATCTATGTACCGTTCTTAAACTGGTTACTTTTAATCGCAATTATTATCTTAATTCTGATTTTCAAAACCAGCTCAAACTTGGCAAGTGCTTATGGTTTAGCAGTGACCTTAACCATGCTATGTGACACGATTTTGGTTGCAATCTTTATCTACTCAGCGTGGAAATGGAGCTGGCCAAAAGTGGTGTTACTGATTATTCCATTCTTCATTTTAGAGTCGGTTTTAGTTGCAGCAACTTCACTTAAAGTGTTGTCAGGTGGTTGGGTGCCGTTACTCATTGGTGGTATTGCAGTCACCATCTTAATGACATGGAAACGTGGTCGTGAGCTTACTTTTGCCAAACTTGAACATGACACTTTAGCTTTAGATTTGTTTGTGAAAAGTATTGGCAATAGCGTGCACTGGGTGCCGGGTGATGCCGTGTTTATGACAGGTACACCAAACGTTGTGCCACATGCCATGCTACATAACATTAAGCACAACAAAGTATTGCATCAGCGTAATATCTTGGTAACTGTGGTGATTGAAGATGTGCCATTCGTTGCACCAGAAGAGCGTATTACGACAGAAGCTTTAGCTGAACATTTCTACCGTATTAAAATTTTCTACGGCTTTAAAGATGAAATGAATGTGCCAAAAGCGCTTATGCAAGCTTATGAGCAGTTAGGTCTTGAATATGACTTAATGCATATCAGCTTCTTTATTTCGCGTGACCGTATTGTTCACTCGGTGGGTGATGGTATGTCGCCGTGGAGAGAGAAGCTGTTTATTTCGATGCAGCGTAACACCAGTCCGGTGAGCGACTTCTACCAAATTCCAACCAATCGTGTGGTGGAGTTAGGTAGTCAAATCGAAATATAAAAATTTGATGTAATAAAAAAACCAAGACATAAGTCTTGGTTTTTTTATGGCTCTGATTATTGAGCTTGTGACATCGGTGCATCTGCTGGCAATGCACCCTCTTTTGCCATTGGGTCTGCTGACTGATTTGGGTCAGCTGGTGGCGGTGGTGTATTTGGGTCTTGTGGCGCTGGAGCAGCCATTTCACCGCCCGCAGGAGGCGCTGGTGGTGCATCTGCAGGAGGAGCAGGAGGTACATCAGCTGGAATAGGGGCACCAGTAGGGGCTGCACCTGTTGGCGGAGCAGAAACAGGTTGTACTTTCCCACTATTCACTAAATCACTAATAGAGCCAGGTTGCCCATTGACGGTTGTAGTGACTTTTACTTTAGACAAACTTTCTAAAGTTTCACCTGGTTGAACAGCAGGTTCAGCTAGGGCTGCCATACTGCACAGTCCAGCAATTACGCCAATACCAATAATCTTTGAATGGATCATTAAATGGACTCCGTTTATATTTTTATCCAAATTTGTGGAGCTAACCATGTCATAAGGCATGAGGGCTTTTCAATGAAAGATACGCAATTAACCCAATTCAATAGTGAAAGTTCCTCACAATGCCAACAAACTGTTACCGAACAAGAAATGGAGTTACAAAAAAGATGACCATGTTTTAACCATTTGAAAGATAAGCGATATACTTAAAAAAGCAGGATTGTTAAGCTGCATATGGACAGTGGTATTGATAGAAACATGGCTAGTAAAAAAAGTAGTTCAGGCATCTTCGGTGATTTTTCTTTAAGTGAGCATTTTGGCAAAATTGTACTTGCCGGAGTGGCAGCAGGAAGCTTTGCCTTCGCTTTTGGTGGTGAAAAAATTTCACAGTGGTTTTCGCCTTTAAGTACCAACTCGACTTGTCTCAACCAGTTTTATCGCGAAATTCCACCTGCTTTAAATAAAGACAGCTTAAAAAAAGACAGTTATCCGTTGTGCTTTAATGGCTTCAATGTTTTGTACTCGGGTATGTCTAAAACGCCGTTATGGTCAGCTGAATATCTAAGTCCAGAACGTTTAAGTACTAAAATTAAGCGTGAAGATAATTTCCACGAAGAAACTCGCGTTCCTGAGCGTCACCGTTCACTGTTAAGCGATTATCGTGGCTCAGGCTATGACCGCGGGCACATGTCACCAAATGGTGATATGCCGACTAAGGACTCGCAGTACGATAGCTTCTCGCTCAGTAATATGGTTCCGCAGGCACCTAAAAATAATCAGGAAGTTTGGCGTAAGCTTGAAGATGCTACGCGCGCTGTGGTTACTAAGCAAAAGCAAGATGCTTATATCGTCACAGGACCAATATTTGAAGGTCAACGACTCAAAACGATTGGTCGTGGTGTGCTCGTTCCAAGTGCAGTGTATAAAGCTGTTTATTATCCTAAAACTGGCGCAATTGGCGCTTACTACGCACCAAATAACAACTCGCAGCAGGTTAAGGTCGTGAGTGTGTGTTATTTAGAAGAAAAGTTGGGAATTAACCTATTCCCTCAACTCACCGAACAACAAAAACGTAATGTCTATCGTCTGCCTTTAACATCTAGCCAAGTTAAGCCAAACCAGAAGCTAGATTATTTACACTGGGACGGAGAAAGCCAGTGTGAACGAGACTTAAGTACAGATCAGATTCACGCATTACAAGACCAGTTTAAAAAGCAGAAAAGTACTTCTTCTGAACCTATGGAATCAAAAGTTCCAAGTATTGATGAAGAAACTAGAAAAGCCATTGTGAAACAATTGGTAGAAGCCTTAGTGAACTATTTCTTGCAAATCATTAAATAAGCATTTGTGGGCAGTATTGCGCAGTTCTTATTCAATACAATAAGATGAATATACAGATCTGTCTGTTCATCTTATTCAAATAAGGACAATAACAATGTTTGCCTCGATGTTTCTTTTTTCTTTTGCCATGTCCATTACCCCAGGTCCCGTCAATACCGTTATTTTATCGACCAGCTTAAATCACGGTTTAAAAAGATCACTTCCCTATATTTCAGGCGCCACCATTGGCTTTACTTTGCTTTTGATTTTTATGGCATTTGGCCTGCAAAGTGTATTAACTCAATTTCCAGTTGTCTTAAAAATTCTTGCAGTTTGTGGAACGCTATTTGTTTGCTATATCGGGATTAAAATTATTCTTTCTGCTGCAAATATTTCTATTTCCAGTGTTCCTGTAGAGCAGATGATTATCCCCAATTTTAAAGATGGGTTCTTATTACAGTGGCTGAACCCTAAAGCATGGTTAGCCTGTGTATCGGGTATTACCATGTTTACCAGTATTGAAAATCCGCAGGCGTTGCCGGTCTTTATCGTTATTTATTTTTTCACCTGTTATGTGTGTTTGTTCTTTTGGGGATTTTGTGGTGATAAATTTTCAGTGGTGCTCAATCAGGGCAACCGTTTGAAATATTTTAATATCTTGATGGGCGCTTTTTTAATTTTATCGGCACTTTTAATTTTGATTGATTTTTTTTAAATTGATCGTATTACACTGTGAAGATATAACAACGAGACCACACTTATGTTTAAGCCATTTGAAAAGGGTACAGAGTCTTCTTCAATTGAAGATTTAACATTAGAAAATGATGTCGATTGCGTGAGCATTTATGGCAATTTGCAAATTACTAAAGACAAAGTCGGCTTAGAGCAGGCAAAGGCATTGCAGAGCTTTTTAAATGATGTTGTTGCGGCTTTAGAAAAAGAAGAGTTGCCTGAGAAAATTGAACGTCCAGCTGAACAAGAAGTGAATAATCCGTTTTTATAATTTATACATTTTATGTGTGATGTTTAGCATAGTCATGTTGCCATACAGTCTTTCATACTACGTTAGGTGTTAGTGAGTTTGTATAGACATTTCTTACTTTTGAAAGCCCAAAAGTAAGCAAAAGGCTTTGTTGAGCAGAGGGCACTTCCGTGTACCCCTGCTCAACAGGTGACATCCATGTCACCCACCGCGATAGTAGATTGAGTCTAAGAAAAGTTAATCTTTGTCTCCAGCAACTACCTTATAAATAATCGCACCAATCACAGCACCTAAAATCGGCGCTACCCAGAACAACCACAATTGACTTAAAGCACCAGTTTGAGCAAAGAATGCAACACCTGTACTACGTGCAGGGTTCACAGAAGTGTTTGTAACAGGAATACTGATTAAGTGAATAAGCGTTAATGCAAGACCAATCGCAATAGGTGCAAAACCAGCAGGTGCACGACCATGTGTTGATCCTAAAATAATGATTAAGAAGAACGCAGTAAGTACCACTTCAATAATAAAAGCAGAACCTAGACCAAATTTATTTGGCGATAAATCACCAAAACCATTTGACGCAAAACCGCCCACACCAGTAAAGCCAGCTTGACCTTGAGCGATAATATAGAGAACAAATGCAGCAGCAGTTGCACCAACCACTTGTGCAACAATATAAGGAATTAAATCTTTAATATCGAAACGGCCGCCGACCCAAAGACCGACACTGACCGCGGGGTTAAAATGGCCACCAGAGATATGCCCGAGAGCATAAGCACCAGTGAGTACGGTTAAACCAAAGGCAAGGGCTACACCTGCAAAGCCAATACCAAGTTCAGGGAAAGCTGCGGCTAACACTGCGCTACCACAACCACCAAAGACTAGCCAAAACGTACCTAAGAATTCAGCAAAATATTTATTCATTGTGATTACTCATCTATTGATCTATTTTTTAATTAATGTGAAATATGTCACAAAAAAATTAAGCATGTGACTATATGAAATTTTTGTTTTCAGTGTTGTTTTAATCAAGAAAAGATTTGTAAGTTTTGGTTGGTTATTCTTTGTCTAAAAATTGAACTCGCCATTGTTGGGGTGTTTGATTGGTCCAATGTTTAAATGCTCTTTGAAAAGCACTTTGTTCCGAGTAACAAAGTAAAAGTGCAATCTCTTGTAAGCTTAAATGCGGGTCTTTTAAATACTCGGTTGCCAGCATAAAGCGCACTTGCTGTACACGCTCCTGAAAGGTGGTGTTTTGTTGTTGTAAATGACGTTGGAGTTGGCGAACCGATAGGCCTAATTGAGCCGCAATATATTCAATTTGGTACTGATTCTTTTGTAAGCCAGTTAAAATGGAGTGCTGTAAGCGCTGATCGAGTTGAGTCGAATTTGGTAATTGTTCTAACAGTGCTTGGGCTTGCTGAACCAATAACTGTTGTAGAGTGTGGTCAGCGCTGCTAAGCGGTTTATGAATTTCGGTAATTGGAATAAGCAACTCTGTACGCGGCTGGCTAAAACGAACAGGGCATTGAAAGTATTGTTCATAAACCCTGATATTTTTAGGAGCAGCATTTAAAAAACGGACTTCATGTACATGTACATCTTCATGAGACATAAAAAGACGTAAGAATTGAATCACCAGTGCAATCGCGATTTCATCAGTAAGCTGAGTAGGGTGTAGTTCAGTCGCCTCCCAGCGAATAGAAGCATATTCTTCATATAGCTCAACCACTAATGGGCTACCGTCATAAATCAGACGGTGAAAGTCATGATAGCGAATTAAGGCTTCACCTAGGTTATCGCAAGAGAGCGCGAGATAAGCAATAATGCCTAAGTGTTTGGGTTGCACATATTTGGCAATTTCTAGGCCTAATCCCGGCTTGGGGTCGAGTTTATAAATGACTTCTAACAAGTCACGCCAAACCACATAGTCAAAGCGTTCTAGATTTTGAATTTGCTCTAATTGTTCAGGAATAGCTAACTGATTGGCTTCACAATAAGCTTTTAATAGATGTCCCAGTCCTCCATACACCGAGCCTGTATAATTTTTTAGTTGTGGCATCCGTGACCACCTCTTTCTTGTCGTGATTTGTCAATGAAACCATAAATTCTGGTCAATACCTAGCATAACGAATTTTATATGCTCAATAAAAAGAAAAAGGAGTAAGGCGATGTTAAAAGGGTTTATTGCAGGAATTGCGGTTGCAAATGCATTTGAATGGGTGGCACACAAATATATTTTGCATGGTGTGCACCGTGCTGGACAACCGCGCTATAGCCCAGTGCCAAAGAGCATGGAGTCACATTGGGCACATCATCGTGAAGTTCGTAAACAGCAATTTCATGATGATTGCTATGTGGAAGGCGTTGGCAACTGGCGAACTAAAAATGAGTTAATTTCTCTTGCTGTAGTGGCAACCGTCTCAAGTGCAATGTTTTACCCGTTTTCAAAAGGTATGGCACTCGCGGCTTGGTACAGTGCTGGTAATTATTATTATATTCATCGCCGTGCACATTTAGAGCCTGACTGGGCAAAGCGTAAAATTCCGTGGCATTACGATCACCATATGAACTCTAATCAAGACGCCAATTGGTGTGTGACTAAGCCTTGGTTTGATTATGTGATGGGAACACGGGTGGTGTCTTCGGCAGATTTAAAAGAACAAAATCCTTTGGGTGTTCGCTTGCCAGCTGTGTTGGCTAGACCATTATCTCAAGCAGTAGAAAAAATCTTTCCTGCAAAATGGGTCGAGAAAAAAGAAAAGCCTCAACTCGTTAGTGACATCAATGTGGTTGATGGTGCTGCATAAAAAATTAAAGGGGCATATTGCCCCTTTAAATATCAATAAGCTTACAAGCGCATTTCGATGCCTTGTTCAGCTAAATATTGTTTAGCCTCTGGAATCGTATATTGACCAAAGTGGAAAATACTTGCCGCCAAGACTGCATCGGCACCACCTTGTAAAATACCATCTGCAAGATGTTGTAAGTTACCTACACCGCCTGAAGCAATCGTTGGAATGGTCACGCGGTCATTAATAGCACGCATTAACGCAATATCGTAACCTGCTTTAGTACCATCGGCATCCATACTGGTAATAAGTAATTCGCCCGCACCATAGTCAGCCATTTTTACAGCCCATTCAATGGCATCAATACCCGTTGGTTTACGGCCACCGTGAGTAAAGATTTCCCATTTGTTGTCACCAGTTTTTTTGGCATCAATCGCAACCACAATACATTGCGCGCCAAAGTGCTGAGAAGCTTCTTGAACAAATTCCGGATTAAATACGGCAGCCGAGTTAATACTCACTTTATCTGCACCTGCATTTAATAACGCACGAATATCTTCAACCTTACGTACCCCACCACCAACAGTTAATGGCACAAATACAGTCTCGGCCATACGTTCAACAGTACGGTAAGTGGTATCACGTCCATGATGTGTAGCGGTAATGTCTAAGAAAGTAATTTCATCTGCACCTTGTTCGTTATAGCGACGTGCCACTTCAACAGGGTCGCCAGCATCACGAATATCGAGGAATTGAACGCCTTTAACTACGCGTCCGTTATCAACGTCTAGGCAAGGAATAATACGTTTAGCAAGCATAGCTTTTTCCAAAAATAATCGCCGTTGGTGAAAGTTCCTACACAGGCGCTACACCTTCATGGAGGGAAGAGGTATTCTATCAAACTTCACAGATGTTTTTTGCAGGTTTTCCATGTCGGTTTATACCCCGTTGAGTTTAGATGAAGTTCGCACCTTTGCTGCACCTTATGGATTAGAGGTGTTGGAGCTGAACCCAATTCAGGGAGGTATTCAAAACACCAATTATTTTTTGGTTGATGTAAACCGCAAACAGTATGTACTTACCGTGTTTGAAGAGTTAGATGCACAAGGCGCAGGCGAACTTATTCCTGTACTTGAACAATTAGGCACTCATGATGTACCCGTTGCTGTGCCGTTAAAACACAGCGGACAAGCGGTTCACGTGATTGCAGAAAAGCCTGCACAGATTGCACCACGTCTCATGGGTGACCATCCCATGCAAACGACAGTAGCGCAAGTTGCCGCAATTGCAGACGCACAGGCGAAACTGCATGTGGCTTTACAAGACTTTCCGCTTGAACGTGAATATAGACGCGATCATCAATACTGGACAGGCGTTGCAGAGCAGCTTAAGCCGAATATGACTCAAGATGACCAAGCTTTACTTGAGCAGGTCTATCAAGTGTTTAATGCTAAAACAGCGCAGTATTCAAACCGACCAACAGGTTTTATTCATTCAGACTTGTTCCGCGACAATACGTTGTTTGAAGGTGAGCAATTACAAGGTATTTTAGATTTTTACGAGTTAAATCAAGATGAGTTGCTGTTTGATATTGCGATTACCATCAATGATTTTTGTACCGAATATCCAGCACCACATTTAAACTCAGACAAAGTGGCAGCTTACTTAGCGGCATACCAAAAGGTTCGTGTGCTTACTTCAGATGAACTTGAGTGTTTAGATGTATTCTTGGCAATGGCAGCATGCCGTTTTTGGTCAATGCGTTTGCAAGTTGCTCAAAAAAATAAAGAAGAAGGACGTACTGGCGACGACATTTTGCAAAAAGACCCGCAAGAAATGCGAGCAATGATGCAAGACCGTTTAAGTCATGTAAAAGCATAAAAGGAATAAAGATGCGAGATCAGGGGCGTTTAGTCGAATGGTTCGACGAAAAAGGTTATGGCTTTATTCAGCCGGATGATGCTGAAAAAGAGCGAGTCTTTTTGCATATCAAAGATTTTGCACGCCCCGGACCTCGGCCAATTATTGGTTGTGCACTAGAGTATTTGGTCATTTTAGATGAGCGAGGTCGCTTCCGTGCCCAGCAGGTCACCTATTTAAAAGCATCACAAACGCGTAAAGCTTCAAAGTCAGCAAAAACAGAATCTTCATTTCAGGCAAAACCATGGTCTGCCATGCAAATGGGCATCGTATTTTATTTTGTTTTAATGGGCATTATGAGCTTTATCCATGTTCTGCCAGCTTATACCTTATTGTTTATCTTAATGATGAATGTCTTAAGTTATTGGCTATATTCACAAGATAAAGAGGCCGCACAACTAGGCAATCGCCGTATTCCTGAACAGACTTTACATATTGTGAGCTTTTTAGGCGGCTGGCCTGCTGCATGGTGGGCACAACAAAAACTGAGACATAAAACACAAAAACAACCATTCCGTAAGATTTATTTTTGTACCATATTCTTTCATTTACTTTTGATTTTGTGGCTAATTTCTCCCTTAAATGTTCTGCGGGGCTTATAAAAGTAAATTGTTTTATTAAACTTGAGAGGTATAAAAATGAATAGTTCTATCGACCAAGATCCAAATCGTACTTTAACACTTATTTTATATGTACTTTATATTGTTGCCATTTTTACAGGCGGCTTACTTGCGATTATTGCTCTAATTATTAACTACGTAAAACGTTCCGATGTACAAGGTTCAATTTTTGCGAGCCACTTTACATGGCAAATCAGAACATTCTGGTGGTATCTCGCTTGGAATATTATTGCCTTTTTACCGTTTATTTTCTTGTTCTTTACAGGTGAAAATACCGATTTATTTGCAGGTGTTGCGATCTCATCGACCGTATTCTGTGTGGGCGTGATTACAGCGGCATGGATCTGGATTGTATATCGTGCAATTCGCGGTTTGGTTGCGTTAAATGATAATCGTCCGATGTATCAGCCTTAATCAATAAAAAAGAGAGCTTAAGCTCTCTTTTTTTATTCTCGAATTCTTTTAGTTTTTTTAATGGGCAACTTAAGTTTTAACTCACTGACTAATACACCTAACACCACTAAAGCACCGCCGAAAAGGGCAATCAGTGGTAAACGCTCACCTGCGATTCGGCCAATAATCCCTGCCCAAACAGGCTCTCCTGCATAAATAATCGCAGCACGTGAAGGATCAACCATACGTTGAGCCCAGTTCATCACAAATTGAATCAGTGCGCTTGCTAAACCTAATGTAACAGCTGTAAGTACAAGCGGCCATGAAAATGCTGGAATCGTATGCTCGCCCACCACAGGCATAACGGCAAACGAAAGTAGAGACGCGACAGCAAGTTGAATAATGGTCACCCGGCGCAAATTTACCTTTCCAGCAAAGTAACTAATAAAAATAATTTCCAAAGCAATCGCAACTGAGCCAAGTACTGTTAAAAGTTGCCCAAAACTTAATGAAATTTGCTCAAAACCATTACCTGTCAATAAAACGAGACCAGCAAAAGCCAAAGCTGCTCCTACCCAAGTCATGACATGTGGTGTCTTTCTAAAGATGAGCCACATTAAAATAGGAACAAGCGGAACATAAAGCGCTGTTAAAAAAGCCGACTCACTACTCGGAATAGTTTGCAGGCCAATCGTTTGAGTTCCATAACCGCCTACAATCACTACACCAATTGCAGTGCCAGCACCTAAGTCTTTTAACGTAACGCCTTTCATACTCTTGAATGAAATAAGTAATAACGTTAGTGCTGCTACAGCAAAGCGGCAGCCTACAAAAAACATAGGCGATGTAAAATTCAGTGCATATTGCACTGTAAGAAATGTTCCGCCCCAAATCATAGTAATCAAAACGAGTGCTAACTGAGGGGCTTTGCTTGAACTCAAAGAAATTGGTGACATACTCAAATTTAGAAAGAATTGTGCAATATACTGCACATGTTGCGCTATTCTTCCATTTTGTGCAATATATTGCTCAAATTTTCTTTACTAACCTATTCTATGAGCCAGTCGAGTACCGTTTTACAGCACGTAGGCACAAATATCCGTTCATTAAGAGATGAGCGTGGTTTAAGCCAACAGGACTTGGCAGATCAGGCAGGTGTAAGTAGACGAACGATTGCTGCTTTAGAAACAGGACAAGTCAATATCAGTCTAGCTAAACTCGACGCGATTGCGATAGTGTTGGGGGTAGACTTTAGAACGATTGTGAGCGCACCCGAGCATAAAGAACAAGCCTTGGTTAATGTACTTGCTTGGCAGGGTGAAAAAGAGGAAAGCAAAGCAACATTACTGGCTTCAGTTCCATCCCATAGCCAAGTTGAGCTTTGGACATGGTCACTGGCAGTAGGGGAATCTTATATTGCTGAAGCAGACCCAGAAGGGTGGCAAGAGCTTATTTATGTATTAGAAGGTGAGCTAACCATACAATTTGCAGATAGCTCAAAAACTATAGCTGCTGGTTCTTCAATTATATATGCCAGTTCAGTGACTTATACGTATGTGAATAGCGGGAATCAAGTACTTAAATTCATTCGTAATGTGGTGTATTGATGTGGAATATACTTTTCATATCAACAAATAAAAAAGAGCCTAAAGCGGCTCTTTTTACATCTTAAAAATTAAAGACGGTTTTCATCTAACAGAAGCTGAGCTTCACGAAGATTTAAAGTACCTTCATAAATTGCACGACCTGTGATTGCACCTAAAATGCCCGGTTTGCCTTTTAAGTTACGAACGTCATCAAGGTTAGTTACGCCACCTGAAGCAATCACTGGTAAGCCTGAGTATTGAGCCAAGTTTACAGTCTGCTCAACGTTTACCCCTTGCATCATGCCGTCACGCGCAATGTCTGTATAAACAATGCTAGACACGCCTGCATCTGCAAAACGTTTTGCTAAATCAGTTGCTTTAACATCAGTAACGTTTGCCCAGCCGTCAGTTGCAACCATACCATTCATGGCATCAATACCAACAATGATGTGACCTGCAAAGCGCTTACAAGCTTCTTCTACAAATTCTGGCTCTTGAACTGCTTTAGTCCCGATAATGACAAAAGTCACGCCAGCTTCTAAGTAGTGTTCAATCGTTTCTAATGAACGAATACCACCACCAATTTGAATTGGTAATTCTGGCTGAGCTTTAGCAATCGCTTCAACAACAGGTTTATGGATAGGCGTACCTGCGAAAGCACCATTCAAATCGACCAAATGCAAACGACGTGCGCCTTCATTTACCCAATGCTGGGCAGTTGCAACCGGATCGTCAGAGAAAACGGTATCGTCTTCCATACGCCCTTGTTTTAAACGCACACATTTACCATCTTTCAGGTCAATTGCTGGAATGATTAGCATGCTTTCGCTCCTTGCTTCATCATGTTTATGAAATTGTGCACATCTTAGCAAAGTATTGATCAATCGCTAAGCCTTAGAAAAGACTTTTATAACTTTACGCGTGAAGTGCGGTTTGAATCGTTTGTGAAATGTGAGCTGGTAATAGGTTTTGTTTACGAAGCTCTAAAAACACTAGTAAGGCAGCATAGGCATCGGCAGAGGCATAACTGATTTGCTGTGGTGTAAGTGGCTTTTGTGCCCAATTTGAAGTTCCAACTTTTTTTGACTTTGCAAGATATTGTCCAAATAGTAGTGCAATCGCTTTTTGTACTCCCATTTGCTGGGTAAAACCAAAGTGACTAAAGCCTTTAGCAAGGTCGACACAACTTTCCAGCTCAATGCCTTTTTTATGAAAAATGTGCTTATCATTTTTAAGGCCAAAGCCGACTTTAATTTGTTTTGGATTGGACAAAATAGGCTGTAAAAATTTTAAAGTCGATGAGTTGACATGAATTAAATAGGCTTTATGTTCAGTGGCAAGCTGAATCAGGTGTGGACCTGTCGAGACTTCACCCACCCGAAAAGTCGGTTTAGATTCAGAATCAAATCCTAAAAAGGTTGCTGCTTTTAATTCTTCTTCAATAGTTTTGCATTGCTCAATATTTTCAATCACCACAATATTTTGGTGGTTAAGATTCTTAAAAGGTGGAAGCTGCTGAATAGAGGCTTTATCAAGGAGGGAAGGGGCTTCGGACATATTTAACAGCATACAAATGAATTGAGCTATTAGCTTTATATATGAATAAAGCCTAGAGGACTAGGCTTTATACGCGACTTTAAAAATTATTGAGACTGAGACGGTGTACCAATGACAACGCTTTCGCTTTTTTCAATATAACCTTCATAGGTAGGAGCCATCATTGTGGCAACAATAGCAAAAACTACTGCAAGCGGAATAAGTGCAATATAAATCCAGCCTAAAACACGTTCCCAGCTTGGCGTTGGACGCTTCGGTCCATAATCATTAGGACCTTCTGTTCCTTTTGCACAGAATAAATAAATGGCAAGGCCAATATTCACGATTGGTACGAGCATGAGTAAAGATAGCCACCCTGTATTATTGCGATCATGCAAACGGCGGATGGTAAATACGAAGCTAATATAAATACCGATGATATAGAGAATGGTAATCGAGACTAAGCCCGGTGCAGTAAAGCCTGGAGCGCCCTCATTTTGTGTAAGTCCGAAAGTAAAAATAATAAGTAGAACAACAGCAGCGAGGGTTAGCGTAAATAGGAAGGTCCAAGCAGCGTAAGATAGTCGTCCAAAACGCCCATTTGCCTTAAAGGGCGAATCCTGCTGAAGTGGGTGATTTTCAAAAGGTGAATTCATTGTGTTTATCCTGATCATTTGGTTTTATTTAAAAGTATGAATATTCAATATTTTGTTGAATAAAATATCATTCTATAAATGATTAGTAGTTATTATAAATAAAAAAAAAGATCAGGCCATCTAGACCTGATCTGTTTAAAGCTTTCGTGAAATTAAATATTCCATTCCACAAAGTTTTTAAGTAGCTGTAAACCCGCAGTATGGCTTTTCTCTGGGTGAAATTGAGTCGCAAATAAATTATCTTTGTGAATTGCCGTGCAGAAGTTCACGCCATATTCGCATGTTGCAGCCACAAGGTTTTCATCTTTAGGTTCAACATAGTAGCTGTGTACAAAGTAGAAGCGAGCATCTTGTTCAATGTTGTTCCACATTGGATGGCTTGGGTCCATTTGGTGAACTTGGTTCCAGCCCATATGTGGGACTTTTAAACCTTCCATTTGAGGGAAGTGTTTGACCACCCCTTCAAAAATACCTAAGGCATCTACACCGCCATTTTCTTCAGAGCTTTGTAGAAGCGCTTGCATGCCTACACAAATTGCAAGAACAGGTTTATTAAAAGCAGCGTTGCGTACGACTTCATCAATACCTGCTTCACGCATGCCTTGCATACAGTCACGCATTGCCCCAACACCCGGGAAAACAATTTTATCGGCTTGTGCAATTAATTTTGGGTCGTTAGTTACATCGACTGTAGCGCCTACATGCTCAAGTGCTTTAGCAGCTGAGTGTAGATTGCCCATGCCATAATCAAGTAACGCGATACGTGTCATTAGAGGCTACCTTTTGTCGATGCAATCGTGTTTTCAGCACGTGGATCAATTTCACATGCCATACGTAAAGCACGCGCTAGTGCTTTAAATACACTCTCGATTTGATGGTGGCTATTTTTACCCTTCAAGTTATCAATATGTAAGGTCATAAGCGCATGGTTTACGAAACCTTGGAAAAACTCGGAAAATAAATCCACATCAAATGTGCCGATACGTGCGCGAGTAAATGGAATATCCATAAATAAACCCGGACGACCAGATAAATCTACCACTACGCGAGATAAAGCTTCATCTAATGGTGCATAAAAATGACCATAACGACGTAAACCTTTTTTATCACCTAAAGCTTGTGCAAAAGCCTGTCCAAGCGTGATACCGCAGTCCTCTACGGTATGATGATCGTCAATCTCGAGGTCTCCATCACAATGAATATCGATATCAAATAAGCCATGTCGCTTGATTTGATCAATCATATGGTCTAAAAATGGAACTCCGGTGTTTAGTGTGCCTTGACCAGTACCATCGAGATTTAAACGAACTCGAATTTTGGTTTCATTGGTATTTCTAACCACTTCACTGATACGTTGCGTCATGGACACGTTCCTCAAAAAACGTCAAAAATGATTGGATGTTAACGACAATTTCGCTGTGACGAATTCGTGACAGCATCATAGTTTGCTCAGGAGGGTTAATCAATGCCTATTACCGTACATGCTTATAGTTCTCTAGATAATTCAGAGATCCGCGATCAGCTTGAGCGACTGTATGATACAAGTCCGGAGTTTGGTGACGGGCACGATGCGATTGAACAACTTGAACAAGATTTACAACAGTATACCACGCTATACACTGCCGAATTTAACACCAAAATTATAGGTGCAATCTGGTGTTCAGGACAAGGTGAAAGCAAGGTACTTGAATATATTGTGGTGCATCCTGCTAACCGTGGTCGTGGGGTAGCTGAGCGCTTGGTAGAAGAAGCTTGTCGTATAGAAGAGTCAAAAGGCGTTAAGATTTTTGAGCCAGGCTGTGGTGCTATTCATCGCTGCTTAGCGCATATTGGTAAATTACATAGCTAAAATCCTATTTTTACTGTACTTGTGATTTAAAATTAAACACTTGTTACAAAAAATACGGAAGTTGCTTGACGTCTTCTTATAAACATTGTTTAATACGCCCACTTCGGCGTGATAGCTCAGTAGGTAGAGCAACGGATTGAAAATCCGTGTGTCCCCAGTTCGATCCTGGGTCTCGCCACCATTATTTGTGTTTTCAATCCCTGATCCCATCAGGGATTTTTTTTAAGTATAAAAAATACCCATTTAAATCAGAAACTCAGGATAATTGTTGACTATTGTTCTGAGATACGGCTTAATACAGGCCATCGGCGTGATAGCTCAGTAGGTAGAGCAACGGATTGAAAATCCGTGTGTCCCCAGTTCGATCCTGGGTCTCGCCACCATATTCGAAAAAGCCCCATACTTTAAAGTATGGGGCTTTTTTCATGCCTATTTATTTAATAAAAAATACTAAGACTTCACTTGTGTATAAATCTCATTTTATCCACAAGCAGACAGGGTTATCCCCAATATTGCTTTCACTTTCTAAAAATGGCTCAACTGAAAATTGGTCTCTAATCGTGAGGACTATCATTAATGAGTCGTTTGCCTAAACACACAGCTTCTACCTCGTCGTAACCGAGCTGTTCGTAAAAGTTCAGCACATTTAGATTGTCTTTACGCACCAATAATTGAAGCTTTGGGCAACCACGAGCGATGAGGCGCTTCTCAAGCTGCTGAACAAGCGCTGTAGCGATTCCTAAGCGTTGTTGATGGGGATGAACAGCCAAATAGTTAATCCAGCCTCTATGGCCGTCGTAGCCGCCCATGAGCGTGCCAATCAGTTGCTCATCTTTAATCGCAACCAGAAATAAATCATCCTGTTGTGAAACTTTTCTAAAAATATCCGTTTCAGGGTTATTCCAAGGGCGGGTTAGGTCACAACTTTCCCATAAATTGACCACATCATCCAGATCTGCATTTGTAAATTGGCGAATAATGAACATATGGATTTCTACTTTTTGTTTTGATGTATTGAAAAGATAAAATAAAAATGCGCAATTGAGCAGTAGTTTTGAATAATTTAAACAAATAAAAAAGCACCCCCGAAGGAGTGCTTGAATTAAAACCAGTGATTTAAGCTGATTTTGCAACAGGTGCTGCTTGAAGCATTTGACCTGTTTCTTCGAAGTTTGCATGCCAAGACAATGCTTCACGAAGTAAGTGAGGGGTATGCCCACCTTTAGCACATGCACGGTCGAAATAGTCGTTCAATGCATCACGGTAAAGCGGATGTACACAGTTATCAATAATAGCGCGAGCACGTTCACGAGGTGCTAAACCGCGTAAGTCAGCTAAACCTTGCTCTGTCACTAAAATATCAACGTCGTGTTCGCTGTGGTCAACGTGGCTCACCATTGGCACGATAGAAGAAATATCGCCGCCTTTAGCAATTGATTTGGTCACGAAAATAGCCAAGTGTGCATTACGAGCGAAGTCACCCGAACCACCAATACCGTTCATCATTTTCGTACCACATACGTGAGTTGAGTTCACGTTACCGTAAATATCAAACTCAAGCGCAGTGTTAATGCCAATAATCCCTAAACGACGTACAAGCTCAGGGTGGTTAGAAATTTCTTGTGGACGAAGCACTAATTTGTCTTTGTAAGCTTCGATATTGCCAAAAACTTTTTCGCCACATTTAGCTGAAAGGGTAATTGAGCTACCAGAAGCAAACTTCATTTTGCCTGCATCAATGAGTTCAAAAGTACAGTCTTGTAGTACTTCTGAGTACATGATGAGGTCTTCAAAATCAGAATCTTTTAAACCTGTTAATACAGCATTGGCAATAGAACCAATCCCTGCTTGTAATGGACCAAGGTTCTTTGGTAAACGGCCTTCAGCAACTTCTTTGTTAAAGAAAGCAATGAGATGGTTTGCAATGCCTTGAGTCTCATCATCTGGAGGAGTGACTGTTGATGGTGAGTCATGTGTGTCGTTAAAGACAATACCAACAATTTTTGCAGGATCAATTTGAATTGCAGTTGTACCAATGCGCTCATCCACTTTTGTTAATGGAATTGGCGTACGTGTTGGACGGTAAGTCGGAATATAGATGTCGTGTAAACCTTCAAAGCTTTCGCTTAAAGAGGTATTGATTTCAACAATAACTTTTTCAGCAAAAATTGCGAAACTTGCAGAGTTACCAACCGAAGTTGTTGGAATAATGCCACCATCTTCAGTAATTGCAATTGCTTCAATCACCGCAACGTCTGGACGTTTAAGTTGCTGGTTACGCATTTGTTCAACAGTTTCTGACAAGTGTTGGTCAATAAACATGACTTCGCCGTTGTTAATTGCGCGGCGCAAAGTGTTATCCACTTGGAATGGCATGCGACGAGATAAAACACCTGCTTCCGTGAGTTGTTTGTCTAAGTCATTACCTAAGCTAGCACCCGTGATTAACGTGATTTTTAACGGATTTTTCTTTGCGTGCTCTACAAGTGCTTGTGGAACAGCTTTAGCTTCACCGGCACGAGTAAAACCACTCATACCAACGGTCATTCCATTTTCGATGAATTGCGCAGCTTGTTCAGCACTGATGACCTTGTCATGAAGAGAAGCTAGGCGAATACGACTTAAAGACATTGGACATCCTCAATATTGTCAAAACATACGGGATTTTAGCTATGAAAAATTGAAAAGTGCATAGGTGTTAGGCTAAGGTCTAATTTTTTAAATAAATGTGGGTATAAATTTATTTTATGATTTTTAATATGTTGATTTATTTGGTATTTAATAAATTTTAAAATAGCGCTTTAAATGATCGGTTGATCAAATTAGAAGCGCTCACTTAAAGTTTGTTTAATTTTTTCCAAAGGATTTGGCGTTGTATTTTCTTCAGCCGCTGGTTTTGGAATAGGTAGTGAAATAACAACCTCTAAACCACCTTGTTCACGGTTATGAATTTGGATTTCACCTTGATGAATGTCGACAATACGCTTAACAATGGCAAGACCTAAACCACTTCCTTGAATGGTTCTAGCAGAGTCGCCTCTCACAAATGGTTGCATTAATTCTTCAATTTGATCTTCTGGAATACCTTCACCGTGGTCGGCAACGGTAATCAAAATATGTTCATTTTCAACTTTTGCACTGAGTTCGATTGGCTCCGCACCATAACGTTTTGCGTTATTAATAAGGTTAGCAATGAGTCGTTTTAAAGAGAGACTACGTGCAGGAATAATCGGAACATCTTGCACCTCAAAACGAATATCGAGCGGTTTAAACTGAATAATTAATTCTTGCAGTAATATATTGATATTGGTGTCTTTTAATTCTTCATCAGAACCATCCCGCATATATGAAATGAACTGATTCAAAATTGCATCCATATCGTCTACGTCATAGACCAAGCCTTCACGCAGAAATTCATCAGGTAGCATTTCTGCGGTTAAACGAATACGTGTAAGGGGAGTTCTTAGATCATGTGAAATACCCGCTAGCATGATTCGTCTTTCACGCTCAGCTTGTTCAAGCGTATAGACCATGCGGTTAAAGGCTTGGTTAACTTGGCGAATTTCTAGAGGGCCATGGTTGGTATCTAAATAAGGTGCAGTTCCAGACTTACTATATTCATTGGCAGCATTTTGCAAACGACGCAAGGGGCGGTTCATTTGTCTAACCAAAATTAAAATAATGATGGCTGACACTAAAGGAACACCCACAACCCAACCAATTAATAGCTCAGGGCTATAATTTGCATAGGTTTTTAAAGGCTCACGGACCCAGTTGCCGTGCATTTCAGGAGTCTGAATCCATATACGTGGGCTAGGTTTAAACTGGAAGTAAACGGTAACGTCTTTTGCACCAATTTCATTGGCCAGTTTTTGCTCAACCTGGTTGGTGAAAATCTCGGCAATTACTTTATCGCGAACGCTTGGATACTCTTTAGGATCGGTTATGTATTCAATACCAACCCGATTACGTAACCAAGTATCGACATCAACTTCGCTATCACGATGAAAAATACGAATATTAGGGTTATTGACCAGTTCTAATTCAACAGCCAGATAGCGGGCATGTTGTTGAATTTCAGGTAAATAGAGAGTTCGCCAAAAAAACCACAAAGACATAAAGAGGCTAAAGAACACCACCAGCAGTACCAAAATTGTGGTACGCATGGCAGCAGAACGTGGCTTAATTTTGTCGAGAAAACGTTCCCATCTCGTCCGTTTACGCTCTGAATACGCAACGTAGTCGGTAAAGCTTTGCGGTGATATTGGCTCTAAACTCACTCTATTTTATCTCAAGCTTATTCAGCACCATCTGGAACAAATACATAACCTACGCCCCACACAGTTTGAATATAGCGTGCGCGCGCTGGGTTATCTTCAATTAAACGACGTAGACGAGACACTTGAACGTCAATTGAGCGCTCCATTGCACCCCATTCACGACCACGAGCCAAGTTCATCAGTTTATCGCGTGTTAACGGTTCACGTGGATGCTGTACCAATGCTTTTAATACGGCAAATTCACCCGTCGTTAAGGTAACAATCTGACCTTCACGAGTTAATGTACGTGTAGATAAGTCCAAAGACCATGGGCCGAAGCTAACCACTTCAACTTGTTGGCTTGGAGCGCCCGGAACTTCACGAACCTGACGACGTAATACTGCACGAATACGTGCTAAAAGCTCATTTGGGTTGAATGGTTTTGGTAGATAGTCATCTGCACCAGCTTCAAGACCAGCAATACGGTCTGAGTCACTACCACGTGCAGTTAGCATAATAATTGGTGTATCAATATTTGATTGACGTAAACGACGACAAATACTTAAACCATCTTCAACGGGCAACATAAAGTCGAGCACGATAAGTGAAAATAACTCACGTTGTAATAAACGATCCATTTGTGAGGCATCATGGGCAGTTTTTACAACAAAGCCTTTATCTTCCAAAAAACGTTGCAAGAGGGTACGTAAACGCACATCGTCATCGACCACTAAAATGCGCTCGACACGATCCGTTTCGTTATGTACGGTTTCAGGATGTTCAGCAGGTACAACTAAACTCATGATGTACTCCCTTTTAAAGTCATAATTTATATATTATTGGATCGGTTAGGCTTATTGCCAACAAGCCCTCAGTATAATGCCGATGTTCTTGTTAAGACTATGTATCAATTTGCTCAAAATTACAATTTTCGTAGGGGCTTGAAACCAAAAAACAACATCTTATGCCCATAATTTAGCAAAGCCTTAAAGAAAAAACCAAGCATTCGCTCATTTGTTAAATTCTATTCGATTAAATTTTAATAAATAATTGTTTCAAATAAATTATTTTAAAAATTAGCGCTACTTTTCAAAGCTTATTTTCTAAAAGGTCGATAAGCCATTTAGATATTAAAGCTTAATAATTTATTTAGACAGATAAGAAAAACTATATTTTTGCTCATTTTAGTACTGTATCAATATGTTCATTTTCTCGTAATTTATATTAAAAATTTCATTTTGCTTAAGGGTTATCCTATAAATTTCAGATTTTTTAAACAGTAAAATATGAGTTTAAAGGCCAAAATACGTAGCACAGAGCACTTTTTATGAAGTGAAGAATGTGAAAAATTCACAGTCAATACAAAAAAACGTTTTGAATACGCAAACAAGTGTGGATTTTATAGTCTTGGTCTTTATAATCAGTGCTTTTAAACTTTATCCTTGTGGGATCAAACACGATGACTGACTTAGTTCAGCAGTTGGCAAGTGAGCTTGCCGTACGTCCAAACCAAGTAGAAGCTGCCATCCGCTTAATTGACGAAGGTGCCAGTGTTCCATTCATTGCCCGTTACCGTAAAGAAGTAACACAAGGTTTAGATGATACGCAGTTACGCCAATTAGATACTCGTTTAGCGTATTTACGTGATTTATATGAGCGCCGTGAAAAGGTCATTCAGTCATTGCAAGAACAGAATAAATTGAATGATGACTTGTTGGCGCGGGTGAATGCAGCCGAAACAAAAAATGCTTTAGAAGAAATTTATGCGCCGTACCGTCCTAAACGTACGAGCAAGTCTTTCAAGGCGAAAGAAGCGGGTCTGGGGCCAATTGCCGAAAAAATTATTGCAGAACAAATTGATCCGACAGAAGCATTAGCTGGTTTTAGCCATGAAGACTATCCAGATGTTGAAAGTCAGTTAGATGCAATCCAGCATATTTTAATTGATGACTGGGCACAAAATATTGCGCTGACTACAGAATTAAAAGCGACTTTTGCAAAAACAGCAGTGTTAAAAAGTACTGTTGCTTCTGAAGAAAAGAAAGAAGTGGGCAAAAAGTTCCGTGATTACTTTGAATTCTCTGAAGGCTTAAATAAATTACCTTCTCATCGTTTATTGGCAATGTTACGTGGTCGTCAAGAAAACGTACTTGGTTTAAAAGTAGATGGTGAAGATGATGCACCGTTGGCTCGTATTGAAACTGAATACAACCTAGATCAAGTTCAGCCACAAGCTCGCCAAGATTTCTTAAAGCAAACTGCAAAATTATTCTGGTTAGGTAAAGTTCGTCCTCAAATCGAACATTCATTACTAACAGAAAAGCGTCTTGCTGCCGAAGCAGAAGCAATGCAGGTATTTGCTGAAAACCTTCGTCATTTATTGTTATCTGCACCAGCGGGTAGCCGTACGACTTTGGGTGTTGACCCTGGTATTCGTACTGGTGTGAAACTGGCTGTAGTAAGCGATGCTGGTGATGTACTTGCTCACAGCACGATTTACCCATTTGCGCCTAAAGAAGATAAAGAAGGTTCTATTGCTGAGCTTGCACGTTTATGCCGTGAATATAACGTAGAGCTTATTGCGATTGGTAACGGTACTGCGAGCCGTGAAACAGAAGCTGTAGTTGCAGAAATGATGGCTGCAAATACAGACCTCAAATTAACACGTGTGACTGTAAGCGAAGCAGGTGCATCTGTTTACTCTGCAAGTGAACTTGCTGCAGCAGAACTTCCAGAGCTTGATGTTTCAATTCGTGGTGCGGTCTCTATTGCTCGCCGTTTACAAGACCCACTTGCTGAACTTGTGAAGATTGATCCGAAATCGATTGGTGTAGGTCAATATCAACACGACGTAAACCAAACTGGTTTAGCAAAAACGCTTGATGCAGTGGTAGAAGACTGTGTGAACGCTGTCGGTGTTGATGTAAATACTGCTTCACCAGCAATCTTGGCTTATATTGCGGGTTTAAACAAAGCGATTGCTCAGCAAATCGTTGAATACCGTAAAGAGCATGGCCGTTTTGATAACCGTCAAGCGTTGAAAAGCGTACCACGTTTAGGCGAGCGTACTTTTGAACAAGCGGCTGGTTTCTTACGTATCCAAAATGGTTCTGAACCTTTAGATGCTTCTGCTGTTCACCCTGAAAGTTATGGTCTTGTCGAGAAAATTGTTGCAGCAAAAGCAACAACTGTTAAAGACATCATTGGTAATACTGAAATTATTCGTCAGGTAAAAGCTGAAGAGTTTGTTGATGACAAATTCGGTTTGCCGACTATTCAGGATGTTTTATCAGAATTGGAAAAACCGGGTCGTGACCCACGTCCAGAATTCCGTACTGCTAAATTCCGTGAAGACATTACCGAAGTTGCTCAGTTGACTGAAGGCATGCAGCTTGAAGGTGTGGTAACGAACGTAACGAATTTTGGTGCCTTTGTTGATATTGGCGTACACCAAGATGGTTTAGTTCATATTTCTGAATTAGCGAATGAATTCGTTTCTGACCCGCATAAAGTGGTAAAACCAGGTCAAATCGTACAAGTGCGTGTGATGCAAGTTGATGCTGAGCGTAATCGTGTGAATTTGAGTATGCGTGCAGAAGGTGCAGCTCCTGTTAAGGCACAGCGTCCACCGCGTCGTGAGCAAAATAACGAACAGCGTTCTGAGCGTAAGCCGCAAGGTAAGCGTCCTCAACAACCACGTAAAGATCAGGTTGAACGTCCACAACGTAGCAAACAAGAAAAACCACAAGAGCAAAAAATTGGTGGTTTTGGTGCATTGTTACTACAAGCAGGAATTAAAGGTTCTAAATAAGAGCCTTGAGAAGACCTAAAAAAACCTCCCAAACGGGAGGTTTTTTTATTGTTTTCGAAATGTGCTTCAGAGAGCGTGAAATTCGGTTTTTTCAGAAATCGCAGTGGTAAAGATGAGGTGAATCTTAAGATCAACAAAAACGGTGTGAAATCTACAATCAACTATACAACGTTATAGCATAACTCAACTTTAACCCTTTCCCGATGTCAGACAATATCGATAAAGCCTTGAAGTAAGTTCCTCACTTTCAGGCAGTTACATTAAAAATTGATTGTTTTTTTATATTATAAATGGTTGTTTTTATGCCGGCTTTAGAACTGAAAAATAGATTTCATTTAAACGATCTCCTTTCGGGAGTGGTCGTATTTCTCGTGGCCTTACCCTTATGTTTGGGTATCGCCTTAGCCTCAGGCGCTCCAATCATTTCTGGCATTATTGCCGGAATTGTTGGTGGAATTATTGTTGGCCTGCTGAGTGGTTCGCACATCAGTGTCTCTGGCCCAGCAGCAGGATTGACTGCGGTCATCCTTGTACAGTTAGATCAATTAGGCGGCAATTATGCCGCCTTTTTATTGTGTATTGTATTTGCAGGAATTTTACAAATTTTATTTGGAATATTTAAGTTAGGTTTCTTTGCCAACTTCATTCCAAACAACGTCATTTTAGGATTATTGGCTGCTATTGGGGCCATTCTTATTGTGACGCAGCTGCCGTATTTATTTGGGTTGACTGACTTTTCATGGGAAAAAGTTTGGACTGCCACGCCTGATACTTTTCTTCAGCATTTCGATGAGGGTGCGGCGTTTATTGGGCTACTGAGTTTATTTCTAATTTTAGCTTGGGATAGCAGCCCACTTAAAAAGTTAGCCATACCTTCGGCTTTAATTGCTGTGGTCATTGCAGCAGTTTTAAATTTTGTTTTGATGAATATTGGCTCGCCTTGGGCAGTACAAACCAATAATTTGATTCAACTACCAAATATATTGCAAGCACCGCAAGAGGTATTGGTTTTTCCTGACTTTAGCTATCTGGCTGAACCATTAATTTATACGGGAGCGATTACACTCGCGATTGTGGCATCTTTAGAGACATTACTAAACTTAGAAGCCGCAGATAAACTTGACCCTCAAAAGCGTTCATCTCCACCTAATCGTGAACTGTGGGCACAAGGCGCTGGGAATATTGTTTCAGGTTTAATTGGCGGCATGCCAGTCACTTCGGTCATTGTCCGTAGTTCTGTAAATGCAAATACAGGCGCACGTAGTAAATATTCCACGATTATTCACGGCATATTATTGCTGCTAGCAGTTTTATTCTTTGTTCAACTTATGAACATGATTCCATTGTCTGCACTCGCAGCGATTTTAATTGTGACTGGTTTTAAACTGACTCATCCAAAGTTATTTAAACAGCTGTATCAAAAAGGCTGGAAACAGTTTTTACCTTTCATTATTACCCTTGTTGCAATCTTACTGACAGACTTGTTAACCGGAATTTTGGTGGGTTTATTTACCAGTAGTGCGTTTATTTTATATGGCAACTTCAATAAAGGTGTTCGCGTATATAAAGAAAAGCATTTACATGGAATTGTGACTCGTATTGAGCTTCCATCACAAGTGACTTTTCTTAATCGTTCAGCGCTCATTTCTGCATTAGAACATGTTCATAAAGATCAGCAGTTGATTATTGATGCCACTCAATGTGACTCAATTGATCCCGATATTTATCAGGTCATTCAAGATTATCAGAATGAAACGGCAGTTAAGCGTCAGGTTGATTTGAAGCTTATAGGGTTTAAACAGCATTATGAAGAGGTAGATGATGCGGTTCTTGATATCTACATTAGTACCAGAGATTTACAGCGTAAGTTAAGTCCGCAGCAGGTGGTTACCCTACTTAAGGAAGGTAATGAACGTTTTGTAAAAAATGAACGTTTACAACGCGATATTTACCGTCAAATTCGTGTCACCGCAGATGAAGGCCAACATCCGATTGCGGCTGTTTTAGGATGTATGGATTCTCGTGCACCCACTGAAATGATTTTTGATGTAGGTATTGGTGATCTATTTAGTTTAAGGATTGCTGGTAATATTGCTGGGCAAAAAGTACTAGGTTCACTTGAGTTTGCCTGTCAGGCTAAAGGTTCTAAAGTCATTTTAGTTTTAGGTCATACCGACTGTGGTGCAGTGACCAGTGCATGTCAGCTACGACTACAGCAAAAACAAGTTTCTGATGTGAAGGAAATGCCGCATATTCAATATGTGCTTGGACCACTCATGCGTTCGGTAGAAAGCGTTTATGACATTATGCAACCGCGGGAGTTAAACAAAGCTTTTATTAATCAGGTAACAGCGATGAATGTTCACTACAACATCCAATACATTATTAATAACAGTACTGTACTTAAAGAGCTGTTAGACCGTGGTGAGATTGCAATTATTGGTGCGATTTACGATGTAAAAACAGGACATGTTCAGTTTTTAGATACTTAAATAGCCTTAGATAAAAAAAGCGCTTCGTCAGAAGCGCTTTTTTTATTGTTAACTCAACTTAATATGTCAAATTACCAGTGTTCACCTGGGAAAATGCGTGCATAAGCTTTTTGTGCCCAGTTCAATTTCTCAGCTTTTTGGCCTTTTGCTGCATCAGAACTTGGGAACAGGCGGAAACCAATCGACATAAACATATTGTTGATGCCCGGCGCGACTGAATACGTCATAGACGCCAAACGACCTAAGTTCGTCGCAATACGTTTCGGACGCTTCACAATTGCATAAGCAATTAAATCTGCTGCTTGCTCTGGTGAAAGAGTCGGTACGTATTTATAAATTTTGGTTGGTGCGATCATCGGGGTACGTACTAAAGGCATATAAATTGATGTAATCGCAATTTTATGTGCATGAACTTCGGCAGAAAGACAGCGGCTAAATGCATCAAGCGCAGCTTTAGAGGCAACATAAGCTGAGAAGCGTGTTGCATTTGCTAATACACCAATCGAGCTAATATTAATAATTTGCCCATCTTTACGCTGGATCATATGTGGCAAAATATTAAGAACCAAACGTACAGCGCCGAAATAGTTCAATTGCATGGTGCGTTCAAAGTCATGGAAACGATCATAAGACTCATGAACCGCACGACGAATAGAGCGGCCAGCGTTATTAATTAAAATATCAATATGATCAACAGAAGCTAAAATCTCTTTAGAAACCTGATCAATCATTTCCATGTCGTTAAGATCACATGGGAAAATCGATGCCTGACCGCCACGGCTTTCAATATCTGCTTTAACTTCTTCTAATGTTTCTTGAGTACGGGCAACTAGTAAAACATGCGCACCAGCGTCTGCAAGTTTGTTTGAAATCGTTAAACCGATTCCACTTGAGGCGCCTGTCACTAAAATGACTTTACCTTGTACCTTTTCCTGGAACAGAGCTTCTAATTTTTTATTCACAGCATTTTACCTAAGTAGGGGCAGGGGCTATTTATTCCGGTATGTAATTTTTATTTTTACAACCGTTGGTTCATCCTGATGAACTCCTAAATATTGCCCTATCTTAATAGATGTTTAAAAATTGTCTAGTATGTAAATATATGAAATTTAACAATTTATTTAGAGTAAAAACTCTAAATTATTACCCTAATCCATTAATTATTAGTGAGGGTTAAATCACTTGAAAATAAAAAAGCCTCTATATTCCAGAGGCTTGTTGTATGAGTTTAAAATTTATACAGATGAAAGTGCTTGTTCTAAATCGGCAATTAGGTCATCAACATGCTCAATACCAATAGAAAGACGAACCATATCTTCACTTACACCAGCAGCTTTAAGTTCTTGTTCATTGAGCTGGCGGTGAGTTGTGGTTGCAGGGTGGCAAGCCAGACTTTTCGCATCACCGATGTTTACAAGACGGGTAAATAACTGTAGGGCATCAATGAAGCGGGTACCGCCTTCACGACCATCTTGAACACCAAAAGATAAAATTGCAGAAGGTTTACCTTTTACATATTTTTGCGCAAGTTGATGCTGTGGGTGATCTTTTAAGCCTGCGTAATTGACCCATTTTACTTTCGGATGATTTTGCAAATATTCCGCGACTTTCTGAGCATTTTCAGTATGACGTTCGATACGTAAATTAAGCGTTTCGAGACCCTGTAAAATTAAGAAAACACTAAGCGGGCTAATAGCTGCGCCTGTATTACGTAATGGCACCACACGTGCGCGTGCTATATAGGCAGCCTCACCTAATGCTTCGACATAGTTCACACCATGATAGCTTGGGTCTGGTGTGTTCAAAACTTTAAAACGCTCTGGATATTTACCCCAAGGAAATTTACCGCTATCGATAATCGCACCACCAATACTATTACCATGACCACCAATATATTTAGTAAGCGAATGGATAACGATATCGGCGCCATATTGAAATGGTTTTAATAAAGCAGGAGTGGCAACCGTGTTATCGACAACGACAGGCACGCCATACTCATGAGCGATTTTTGAAATTTCTTCTAAATCGATGATATTGCCGAGCGGGTTACCAATTGACTCAACAAAAACAAGTTTAGTTTTATCATCAATTAAATTACGCAAGCTTTCAGGCTTTTGATAATCAAAAAAGCGAACTTCAATCCCTTGCTTTGGCAAAGTATGGGCAAATAAGTTATATGTACCACCATATAAAGTTGAGACTGAAGCAATATTGTCTCCAGCTTCGGTAATGGTCTGAATGGCATAAGTAATGGCTGCCATTCCCGATGCCAAAGCTAATGCACCAATACCACCTTCAAGTGCAGCAAGGCGTTGCTCAAGCACAGCAGTGGTCGGGTTCATAATACGGGTATAAATATTGCCTTGAACTTTTAAGTCGAAAAGGTCGGCACCGTGTTGTGTGTTATCAAATGCATACGAAGTTGTTTGATAGATAGGGACTGCAACAGCTTTAGTGGTTGCTTCTGGAATGTAGCCTGCGTGAATGGCTAAGGTTTCATCTTTATAAGTCATGATTACTTCATCTTCGTGAGTTAAATATTGAGCGAGTCTAGCCTAAAATTTATATAGAAAATTGCAGAAATTCTGGTTTGTTTTCCAATTTTAGGAATAAAGATAGAAAAATATACGCTGAAACGTTGTATAAATCTTATACATAAACATTTTGCAACTTATTGAAAAAGAAAATTGTTTGATAAATCCGTACGATGGAAATCATAACTTCAAGTCGTTAGTGTTTTCATCGTATAATACGCGCGATTATTTTATCGCTTCTTGCGATGTATTGGTTTTTCAATTGAGGAGTCCTGCGTGGCCCAATATATTTATACGATGAACCGAGTGTCTAAAATGGTTCCGCCAAAGCGCGAAATCTTAAAAGACATCTCTTTATCATTTTTCCCGGGTGCCAAAATTGGTGTTCTCGGTTTGAACGGTGCGGGTAAATCTACCTTGCTTCGTATTATGGCTGGCGTAGATAAAGATTTCTCTGGTGAAGCTCGTGCACAACCTGGAATTAAAATCGGCTATTTAGAGCAAGAGCCGCCACTTGATCCAACGAAAGACGTTCGTGGTAACGTTGAAGATGGCGTACGTGAAGCTTTAGATGCTTTAGAACGTCTTGATCAGGTATTTGCAGAATATGCAGACCCAGATGCAGATTTTGATGCGCTTGCGAAAGAGCAGGAAAAATTAGAATCAATTATCCATGCTTGGGATGCGCACAACCTAAACAACCAGCTTGAAATCGCGGCAGATGCCTTGAACCTTCCAGCTTGGGATGCAGACGTAACTAAGCTTTCAGGTGGTGAACGCCGCCGTGTAGCACTTTGCCGTTTATTGCTTTCTAAACCGGACATGTTGCTTCTTGACGAACCGACGAACCATTTGGATGCAGAGTCTGTATCTTGGTTAGAGCGCTTCCTGAAAGATTTCCCTGGCACAATCGTTGCGATTACGCATGACCGTTATTTCTTAGATAACGTTGCCGAGTGGATCTTGGAGCTTGACCGTGGGCATGGTATTCCTTACCAAGGTAACTATTCTTCTTGGTTAGAGCAAAAAAATGCTCGTTTAGAACAAGAGCAGAAACAAGAAGAATCTTTTGCTAAAGCATTGAAAAAAGAACTTGAATGGGTTCGTTCAAATGCGAAAGGTCAGCAAAAGAAAAACAAAGCGCGTATGGAACGTTTTGAAGAGCTTAACTCTAAAGAATTCCAACAACGTAATGAAACGTCTGAAATCTACATTCCACCTGGCCCACGTTTGGGTAATAAAGTTGTGGAAGTGGAAGGTATCAGCAAATCATTCGACGGTCGCTTGTTGTACGAAAACTTAACGTTTACTGTACCACCAACAGCTATTGTGGGTATCGTTGGTCCAAACGGTGCGGGTAAAACCACATTATTCCGTATGATGACTGGCGAACAGCAACCTGATACAGGTACTGTGACTTTAGGTGAGTCTGTTAAAGTCGCTTATGTAGGTCAGATCCGTGACACTCTAGACAATAACAAAACTGTTTGGGAAGAAGTTTCTGGCGGTTTAGATATTTTGAAAGTGGGCGATTATGAAATTGCTTCACGTGCTTATATCGGTCGCTTTAACTTCAAAGGCCAAGACCAACAAAAACGCGTAGGCGAATTGTCTGGTGGTGAGCGTAACCGTTTACAACTTGCGAAAATTTTACAGCAAGGTGCAAACGTTATCTTACTGGATGAGCCATCAAACGATTTGGATATTGAAACTTTACGTGCGCTTGAGGATGCAATTCTTGTATTCCCAGGTACGGTAATGGTGGTATCGCATGACCGTTGGTTCCTTGACCGTATTGCAACTCACATCTTGTCATTTGAAAATGAACAGCCAGAATTCTACACGGGTAACTATGCAGAATATGAAGCATATCGCCAGTCACGTTTAGGTGAAGACGCTGTTCAAAAGCGTACTAAATACAAAAAAATTAGCGGTTAATTACTGCTAGATTGAAAAAACCAGCCTAAGGGCTGGTTTTTTTATTAGAAGGCAAGTTTACTAAAAGCTTCTTGTAAGCAGTGTTCAGCATAGGGATGACCTTGGCTTGCTGCTTTGTTTAACCACTTTTCAGCTTCTGTATAGTTTTTATCTAAACCAAATTGACCATTTAAATAGCCAATGCCAAGTTTAAAGGAAGCGTCAGCGTTACCTCTTAAAGCTGCACGGAGGTAGCACCACATTGCGTTGCGGTCGTTTGGGGTAATATCTAGCCAATTTTGCATACGTTCATGATCTTGTACGGCTAACTCTTCAAAGCGTAAGCCTTGTTCAATTTCATCCTCAGCTTGTGAATGCATATCGGCTGGCAAGTTTTCAAAGGCAAACAAGTGATTAAGCCCATGCTTGATTGTTTTCATATCCATGATAGTCTCCCCTTGTTCCTCAATTTGATTGAATTGACTCACACTTTTAAGCTAGTCCCTTATATGGAAATCTTATGTTTTATTTTGTAAATGTGATATAGCGCATTTGGATGAAAAATGATGAGGTTTTAGCTTACATAAAAGTTACACGTGTTTTTACGCTTAGCGAAATTACTATAAGAATAGTCGCATTCTTGACTGAAATGAGAGCTTTTAAAATTAGAAAATAGCTTTTATTTTGCGCAAAAAGCTCTTGAGAAAATTTATAAATATCAAACAAAAGAAATTTCTTTAAACAAAGCCAGCTTATGAGCTGGCTGATTATTTTAAGAAAAAAGTTTTTTATTTAGTAAAGTCACCATGCAAATCTGCCCAAATCAGTGATGGAGCTACCGTGACCACATCAAACGCCAGGGCCAAAGGATAAAGCGCCATACGTGTTACACGTTTAAACGGATGCTTCTTTGTTATTTCATCTTTTTGCTGTAAGGCAATTGGATAAGGGGTAGGTAGTGTTTGTTGAGCTTTTAGGGTTCCAGTGGTTTGGTAAATTTGGCCTTTAAAAGGAATAATGGCATAAGGATATAAAAGTTGTGTTTGTTGCTCCATACCCATGAAGTGATTTTTAAATCCTAAGTTTTTTAAATTTTCTTTTTCTTGTTCGCTCAACTTTGAATCAGGAATGTTGTATTGAAATTTGAGTTCACCATGAAAATGAGTGGGATCATCCATTTCAAGCATAAGAGGAGAGGAAATAATTAAAGTTCTTTGATTTACTGGAATATTTTTAATAATACTTAAAAACTCTGAGCTACCTTCGGTCATTAAATAACTATAGTCTTTGCCTACAAATACAAGACCTTGCTCTTGCTGGTTTTTCACTGCTTGTCCCAGTGAAATAATTTGATCTGTTTTTAAAATGGTTGTTTTGACCTCAGTTGTCTCACTTGGAAGGGCTGTCGATAACATAGATGTTGCGCATCCGGTTAAGCCAAGACAAGTGGCTAATATGCAAGTGGTCAACGTTTTATACATAAACATTACTCTTAAAAAAATTATTTTTGTGAAGATAAAAAATGGCTTAGCTTTAAGTGAAAACAACGAAACCAATAAATCAATGTTTTGTAATTTTATTACATGCTAGGTGCCTGCTATAGTGGCTTTGTTCAACTTTTTAGTTTAATGGTGTGCTGTTGCCACGTTCTGCACTTTTCATGTCCGTCTTATTCTGTTTGCTTATATTCCAAAGTTTATGGAATGTGGCAGCGGCATTTTGCGCCCATGAGAATCAGGAAAAAGCATTACATCATTTTGGGCATCATGCAGCGTTGAGTTATGAAGCTTCACAGCATAGCCATACTGAAAAGACAGAAGTCGAAGGGACTACGCATAAAGCTCCTTTAAGCTTGTCCGATCATCATGACCATTTACCTTCATGTTTTCATGTTGTGATTGTAGAAGCACAAGAAAAAATTGTTTCACCTTTAATACAGTCATCTGAGCCAAAACAACAATATTATTGGTCCAATTCTTATAAGTCCCCTCATATCTCTAAACAAGACCCTCCTCCTGTTTTAACCCTGCTATAGGTGGGGTAGCCGAAAAATAACCCACCAGAAATATTATTTATTTCATAGGGTTAATTTATGTCTATTTTTTTATACGAAAAACGTTTCGTTAGTCTGAGCACATCTTGGGTACTTAAATCATTAGTTGTTGCTGTTGCGCTTTCAACTAGTGTCGTAACAAATGCAGCCAGTTCAAATCAGAACCTTGCTGAGAATACTCAACCGCAGCGTGTACAGAATGTTTTAACGTTTGAGCAAGTTCTCGATCAGGTTAAGCAATTTCAGACTCAAACAGGAATTTGGCAAACTCAACAAGACATTGCAGAGAGCAATATCAAACAGAGCCAGCTATGGGAAAATCCGACGGTTTCTGTACAGCAAACGGGTTTTAAATCTGGAAAAGATCAGGAACTAGAACTTGGGATCTCGCAAAAACTAGATATTTTTGGTGTGCGTTCCGCAGCAAAAAAACTGGCAAGTGTTCAGCAAAACCAAGTTGAGTTGAATCAGGTTTTATATGAGGCTCAGCTAAAGCTGGCAGTCAAATATTTATGGTCACAAGTATCGATTTTAGAGCTTGAACATGAAGTTGCCAAAGCACAGTTAAGAACGAGTAAAAATCTTTTAGATGCGACCCGTTTACGTTTTCAGGCGGGCAGTATTGCTCAGGTTGATTTAGATCGGACTTTAATGACGCATGTTGAAAACCAGCGTTTGTATCAGGAAGTTGAATTATCTCTGAGTAGTGCCAAAAGAAAACTGGCGAACTTATGGGGTGAGACGGAAGATAACTTCACCTTACGTCCAGATATAAAAAGTGCGTGGCCTTTAAAAAATGAAGGTGATATCGATCAATACTTAAAACAGAATTTGTTAGAACAGTCCATGCGGCTTCAAGCAATACAACAAAATTCTGAAATTAATTATTTAAAGGCAAAAAATCGCCCTACGCCTACCGTAAATATGGGCGTAGTTCGTAGTAAAACCGCAGAAACGAGCAGTACCGAAAATCAGATACGAGTAGGTATTGCGGTTCCTTTAAATATTTTTAATCGCCAGCAATATGCACTAAAAGCTGCCCAAAGCAAACTCAATTTAATTGATCAGCAGCAAAGCTTTTATAAAAAGCAAAGTCTGAATTCTATTCGTACCCTACAGTACGAGTTGGCTGGTTTGAAACAGCAATATAACTTGATGAATGAGCAACAGATTCCTTTATCAGAGACGGTACAGGAGAAAATGTTGCTTGGCTTTAAAGTTGGTAAATTTGCGATTACTGACGTCCAGCAATCTACCCTGCAATTACAAGAACAACGTTTGAAAAAAGTTCAACTTCTTAAATCTGCTTGGCAAAAAGCAATTGAGGCAGAAAGTTTAGCTCTCGGGATCGATCCAAATATGGTGATGTCTGGAGATGCATTAAATCAAATTAATCAAAATTTATGGCAAGACACCTATAAGTTGCCGACAGTTGGAGGGGCAGAGTAATGTCAGTTAAAAAATTAAAAAACCAATGGCTTATTGCTCTTTTGTTGTTGATTGTCTGCCTTACTTTAAGTGCTTGGTTATTTTTCTCTGGAAAAAAACAGTCCAATACTGATAAAAGTGAAGAAGGGCATGCGGAAGGTGAAGCTGGCCATGGTGAGTCTGAAAAAGAGGAAGGAAGTTTAAACCTGACTTCTAAGCAACTGGTTGAATATGGTGTGAAGTTAGAGCAAGTAGGACGTGGCGAAGTTGAGCAGAGCCTTTCTTATCCTGCCAAACTTGTCGTAAACACAGACCAGCAAGCACATGTCTCTTCAACTTTTTCTGCACGAGTAGACAGCGTAAATGTTGCACTGGGACAACAAGTTGAAAAGGGTCAGGCCCTGGCGACTTTATTTGTACCAGATTTAGTTGATCAACAAGCTAACTTAAGCATGGCGCAAGAAGCACTGACATTAGCGCAGCAAGATTATCAGCGTGAAAAACAATTGTGGGAACAAGGTGTTTCAGCACGTCAAGATTATCAGAAAGCTTACAATGCTTATCGTCAGGCACAAATTCAGGTACAAGCTGCAAATAGTCGTTTAAGTGCCTTGGGAGCGACTCGCTCAAGCAAAGGCCGATATGTTTTAACTGCGCCTTTAAGTGGTGTAATCAGTAATAAAGATATTGTGATTGGTGAGCAAATTGGTCCTGATAAACAGTTATTTGTGATTGATCGCCTAGATCAACTATGGGTTGAGTTTGTGTTACCAAGTACAAATACCAATATTCAGCCTAATCAGGAAATTGAATTTAAATCACTGCAAACGAACAATATTTTCAAAGCGCAGGTGCAAAGCCTAACTTCAGAAGCGGATACTCAAACTGGTCGTTTACAGGTTCGTGCCAAGGTGCTGACACCTTCAAAAGAATTACGTCCTAACTTAATGGTCAATGTGTTACTGAAACAAAATAATGCAGCGACTGTATTACGGGTTAACAAGACAGCGGTACAACAGATCGATGGAAAGAATGTGGTCTTTGTTGCAAAACAGGAGAAGGACAAAATTCATTTCGCTCCAGTTGCCGTGGAGTTAGGCAATTATTCTTCAGATGCACAATGGGTCGAGGTTAAATCAGGAATTACCGAAAAGCAGCAATATGTGACGCAAGGTAGCTTCTTGCTTAAGTCCGAACTTGAAAAAGGGGAGGCTGAGCATGGACATTAATAAACCTGATTTGCCAGAGGCTGAAGGTTTGTTTGATCGGATCATTCAGTTTTCAATTAATAACGCCATTTGGGTCATGATGTTTGTCATTGCTTGGATTGGTGTTGGAATTTATAGCTACCAAAAACTTTCAATTGATGCTGTGCCTGATATCACCAACGTACAGGTACAAATCAATAGTCAAGCAAATGGCTTTACTGCGCCTGAAGTTGAGCAAAGGATCACTTATCCGATTGAAAATGCCATGTCTGGTATTCCAAATCTGGAACAGACTCGTTCAATTTCCAGATATGGTCTTTCTCAGGTCACCATTATCTTTAAAGATGGTACTAACATTTACTGGGCAAGGCAGCTGATTAACCAGCGGTTACAAGAAGCTAAGAGTGCTTTACCCGATAGCATTGATCCGCAAATGTCTCCAATTTCAACTGGACTCGGTGAGATTTATCAATGGGTGGTAAAAGCCGAGCCAAATGCTAAAAAAGCAGATGGGTCAGCCTATAGTGCAATGGACCTGCGTGAAATTCAAGACTGGATTATTCGGCCCCAGTTACAACGCGTACAAGGGGTAGCCGAGGTGAATAGTATTGGTGGATATAACAAAACCTATGTGGTTTCACCAGATCTGACACGGTTACAGCAGTTGCAGATTCCACTCACCGATTTACAAGATGCGCTTCAAAATAACAATGAAAACCGCGGTGCTGGATTTATTGAAGAGAATGGTCAGCAACTCACAGTTCGTGTTCCGGGTATGCTGACGTCGATACAAGATATCCAGAACGTTACGGTCGCCACGAAAAACGGTTTGCCTATAAGGGGTGCTGATGTGGCCTCAGTATCGATTGGTCATGACTTGCGTACGGGTGGTGCTACCTATAATGGACAGGAAACTGTTTTAGGTATCGCCATGATGATGATGGGTGAAAACAGTAAAACCATTGCCAAAGCGATTGATCAGAAAGTTCAGGAAATTCAGAGATCACTCCCTCAGGGTGTTGTGATCGAAACAGTCTATGATCGGAGTAACCTTGTAGATAAAGCAATTAAAACAGTAGCTAAAAATTTGATTGAAGGGGCGATTTTAGTCATCGTTATTCTTTTCATTTTTTTAGGAAACTTTCGCGCTGCTTTAATCACTGCTTGTATTATCCCGTTGGCAATGCTTTTTACCTTAACAGGTATGGCAGAACAGAAAATCAGTGCCAACCTCATGAGTCTAGGAGCTTTGGACTTCGGGATCATTGTAGATGGGGCGGTTGTTATTGTTGAAAACTGTATTCGGCGTTTGGCTGAAGCACAGCATTTAAAAGGCCGTTTATTAATACGTTCAGAACGTTTTACAGAGGTCTTTCTAGCAGCTAAACAGGCACGCCGACCATTAATATTTGGTCAGATCATCATTATGGTCGTGTACCTACCAATTTTTGCTTTAGCAGGCGTAGAAGCAAAAATGTTCCACCCTATGGCAATGACGGTCGTTTTAGCGTTATTGGGAGCAATTATTTTATCTGTGACCTTTGTGCCGGCAGCTGTCGCTCTGTTTGTTACGGGTGAAGTGAAGGAAAAAGAAAGCCGTTGGATGATGGCCTTGAAAAAAGGTTATGCAGGCTTACTCGATAAAGCATATGCCTTCCGATATGTTATTGTTACAGCAGCGGTCAGCATCTTGATTTTAACAAGTGCAATTGCAACAAGAGTAGGAAGTGAGTTCGCGCCTCAACTCAGTGAGGGTGATTTTGCGTTGCAACTCATGCGTGCACCGAGCACAGGCATAGAGGAGTCGCTTAAAATTCAGGAGAATGTCGAAAAGCAGTTACTGAAAGCCTTCCCTGAAATTAAAGCCATTTTTGCAAGAACAGGAACAGCCGAGGTTGCTACCGATGTCATGCCTCCTAATATTTCAGATGGTATTGTTCTATTAAAACCACACGATCAATGGCCAAACCCTAAAGAAACAATAGATGAATTGCGTGCCAGAATGCTGCAATTCGTGAATCAGATTCCTGGTAATAACAGTGAATTCTCACAACCAATTGAACTACGTTTTAATGAGCTCATTTCAGGTGTACGTAGTGATATTGGGGTGAAAGTTTTTGGGGACGATATGCAGGTCCTCAATCAGGAAGCAGAAAAAATAGCCCAACAGCTACGTAGTATTCAAGGTGCCAGTGAAGTCAAAGTTGAACAGACTGACGGTTTGCCATTACTGAATGTAGATGTTGATCATGCATTGGCTGCCCAATACGGTTTATCAGTCAAGTCTATTCAGGATATTGTCTCCGCGAGTATCGGTGGGCAGAGTGTAGGACAAATTTTACAGGGCGATAGACGTTTCGATTTTGTGATTCGTTTGCAGGAAAACATGCGTACGCCTCAGCAGTTAGCCCAGTTACCGATTCGCTTACCAAACGGTGGTCTAATTCAGTTACAAGACGTCGCTAAGGTTGAGAATATTCTAGGCCTTGCTCAAGTAAGCCGTGAAAATGGTAAGCGCCGCGTCATTGTGACAGCAAATGTGCGTGATCGTGACCTTGGGTCTTTTGTACAAGAGATGCAAAGCAAACTGGCGCAGCAAAAGCTACCTAGTGGTTACTGGTTAGGTTATGGAGGACAATTTGAAAATCTTGCTTCTGCTACAGCAAGAATGCAGGTTGTCGTACCAATGGCACTCATCATGATCTTTGTGTTGCTGATGGCTGTATTTAGTAATTTTAAAGACAGCTTACTGGTGTTTAGCGGAGTTCCTTTCGCTTTATCTGGTGGATTAGTGGCTTTATGGCTGAGAGATATACCACTTTCCATGTCTGCTGGGGTCGGTTTTATCGCTTTATCGGGTGTTGCAGTGTTAAATGGTTTGGTCATGCTCACGTTTATTAAAGAGCTGAGAACAACTTTAGATGTTCATGCGGCAACTTGGAAAGGAGCGGTATTACGATTACGTCCAGTATTAATGACAGCATTCGTAGCTTCACTTGGTTTTATTCCGATGGCTTTGGCAACAGGAACTGGAGCCGAAGTACAACGACCTTTGGCAACGGTCGTAATCGGTGGCATTATTTCATCTACGATATTAACTTTGGTTTTATTACCAGTCATTTATCGATGGATGAATGAAAGCAAAGCGAAAAGCACTGAGCATTCATAATGTCATCGTTTTGAGATATCTTTTTTGATGATAGCGTCAATTCAAAAAAGTGTTTGAAAGAGGTAAAAGTAGAGATGTATCTATCATTACTTTTACCTCTCCATAAAGATAAATAATAAGGAGTCCGCAAAATGGGTGGACAACATGGTCATGATCATAGTCATGCTGTAGTGACTGAAGGTAATGCTAAGAAATTAATGATTGCTTTAGCACTCACCTCAACATTTTTAATTGTTGAGGTCGTTGCTGGTTTAATCACGCAAAGTTTGGCATTACTCTCCGATGCTGCGCATATGTTTACTGATGCTGCTGCTCTGGCAATTGCTTTGGTTGCAATTCAGATCGCAAAGCGTCCAGCCGATAATAAACGTACTTTTGGTTATCAGCGCTTTGAAATTTTGGCTGCATTATTTAATGCGCTCATGCTGTTCGTGGTGGCAATTTATATTTTATATGAAGCCTATATCCGCTTCTCTAAACCACCTGAAATTCAAAGTGTGGGCATGCTCATTGTGGCAACCATTGGTTTGGTAATTAACCTCATCTCAATGAAAATCCTCATGTCGAGTGCCAATAACAGCTTAAATGTGAAAGGTGCTTATTTAGAGGTATTGAGTGATGCGCTAGGCTCGGTTGGCGTTATTATTGGTGCAGTTGTGATTTATTTCACCAACTGGTACTGGGTCGATACGATTATTGCGGTACTGATTGGTTTTTGGGTATTACCAAGAACATGGGTTTTACTTAAACAAAGTATCAATATTTTGCTCGAAGGTGTACCCGAAGAAGTCGATATTGAAAAGTTACGTGCTGATTTACTGTCTTTAAATGGTGTTGAAAGTATTCACCAACTCAAGGTATGGGCGATTACGTCTAAAAACATCCATTTAACCGTGCACTTATTTGCACCTGACGCTGATCGCACCAAGCTTTATCAAGATGCTGTTGAAATGCTTTCCCATGAGCATGGTATCGGCGAAGTGACATTGCAAATTGAAGATGATGCCGAGATCAATTGCCAGCATATTGCTCAACATGCTTCACATGAACATGATGAGACTGACAAAGAACATTCACATCAGCACTAAGCTGATGTGAATACTTTTTAAATTTCCCATTCGTGATTGCAGTCACGACATTTCCAGTGTTTTTGTGACTGCATAAATGCTTGCATAGACAATTTAAAGTCTGGCAAATCACGCCAGAACATAAAACCCGCCCCTAGAGTCACAACAAAAACAACGACCGTTGCAATTTGTAGAGAAGTGCCTGCACCATTGCCAAAAATCCACATAAAAATACTAATCACAACCAAGAGTAATAGTACAAAAATGGCAGGAACTAAAATCACTAAGCTCTTAGGCACAACAGGCTTGGCACTGTTAACGCCTTGGCTTACAGGCATAATTTTAACACTTTGACATTGAGGGCAACGATATTGCATGACAGCTCCACATTAAATTTGAATCTATTCTAACGGAAATGCAGAGAAAGGAAAAAATTTGTAGGGCTTTAGAAAAGTGAGGTGATGATTAGATATAAAATACTTTTTTGAAACAAGCATATATAAAAAAATGATGATTTATGCGTACACATAAAAGTTAAAATAATACTGTAGAGCATGCTAATCTAGATAAAAACCAAGTGTGTTCAACACTGGAAATGAGCTGAAAAGCTGATTAATAGGATGCGAAAGAAATATAAAAAGGAGAGGGACTTGGGTCAAGAAGATGACAATAAGTCGAAGCCTATAACGACATCAACAGTTTCAGGGAACCCTGACCCTATAAAACTGTCATTCTCACGCCGTTTGCTGCATAAGACCTTGCAACATGCTCATGATGCCGTCGGATTTGCTAGTGATACGACACGTAATCTTGCAGAAGTTGCAGATGCAGCCTTAGATGCTTTAGACCATGTAACAACTCATACAAAGCGTGGAGTCGTTGGCATGACCAATCTGGCAGCAGGAACTGTTAGAGATATGGTGTCTGAAACCAGTGAAACTGCGCGTCAGGTTGCGTTAATTATGGCCCGTACTTTTCTAGGTAAGAGTACGCTGAATTTATATTTGCCTGAAATGCTGTTGAACAGCCAAATTCGTAAGCGAATAGATCGGTCAGAAATTGATGATATTAAAGTTCAATGTGGCAATGATCGGTTTCAGGTTGAAATCGATGGACACTATCACCGTTTCCTGTATCGGCTGAGTTTAGATTTCCGTGTGTTGGAATGTCGAATTGGGCAAGAAAAATTCTTACGCTTACGCCAAATGGATGAGAGCCTAGATGTGCAAATTCGTCATGGTGGAACATTGTCGAATTGGGCAGTCCGTCGAATTGGGCGAGTCGGTTTTGAAGTCATTAATATGTTGCCTATACCATCGCTGATTAATCATTTGATTCGTGATATTCCAGGCATTCAGCGTGATGGTCATCGTATGTGGTTTATTGATCTTGAACAGGCAGGATTTATTGACTTCATTAACAACCGTTCATGGATGGTAGAAAAACTTTTAAGCTTGACAGATTTTAGTATTTTACCGGGGCTCAATATTTTGAGAGAAAGCCGTGAGCTTGTGCAGCAACTGGTAGATCAATTTGAAATAAAAGGTCTGCGTGTTCAATCAGGTCGTCTTGAAGTTCAGGTTGGAATTGCGAATTAAATTATCTTCATGAGAAGCTGATTGATGATCAGCTTTTTTTATTGTCTAGATAAGAAAAAAGCCACTGTCGTTATGCAGTGGCTTTTTAGAATTTGGCGTCCCTACGGGGATTCGAACCCCGGTTACCGCCGTGAAAGGGCGATGTCCTAGGCCTCTAGACGATAGGGACTTATATGAGGCTAGTTATCTGCGCGCAGTAAACTGCTTGCCTAAATTCTCGGAAAAGATAATTAATCTTTGCTTTTCCTCAAATTTAGTGGCGTCCCTACGGGGATTCGAACCCCGGTTACCGCCGTGAAAGGGCGATGTCCTAGGCCTCTAGACGATAGGGACGTTTAAGAGGTGGGCGTATATTAGGTCGATTTAATAAAAGTGTCAAATAGTTTTCTGAAGAAATATTAAAAAAAACAGTCAAGCGCTTAAAAATAACTCAAATTGTAGAAAATATAGTCATTTATGGCTAATTTTTATTGAAAAGGTTCGATAATGGCTTTGATAACTTCGTGATGCTGTAAGTAACCCACAATTTCATGGGGCTGGTTAGCAAAAGTAAAAATTTCTTGATTAATGATGGGCGGGGTAAAATCAAAAGGTGCTTCACTTAACGGGAAAGCAGTTAAAAAATCATCTTTTGAGTAGAAATTATACCAATCACCATTGAGGCATTTTGGTCGTTCAATCGGAATGGGAAGTTTACTTTGGATCACCCGAAAAGAAAGTGGTGAAGCCAAGGTAACAAAGCGTTGTACTGAAAAATGATAAGCCGGATCTGATAACAAGTGAAATGCGATCACAGAGCCCAAAGAGTGTGCGACTACAATGCACTCTTCATCATCATGCATTTGTTTTAAAATTCTTTGGTGAACTTCGTACATAAAATCAGGATTAGATAAGTACATGTAAGTTTCAATCAAGAATTGTTGAATTAAACTCTCATGTAGTTTGGGAAAATTATTTAAAAGAACCACCATTTCTTTAAGAACACGATCTTTTACTAACTGTGAAGTCAGATATAAGCGTTCTGATAAGCTTTCTGCAGGTTGATCAGGAGAAAGGGGGAGATGGGGTACAAAAGGAGTATGCTCCTTAGGTGTAGAGGCTTGCTGGTTTAAATGGATAGGTAAATGAAAGTTAAAAGATTTTGGAAGTAAGGTGTTTAGGTCTAATTGATTGGATAATTGATATTTCGTCATTAAATCGCCATAAAATGGCATATGTATATGTAGATCTCTTAAATTAACTCTACAATGTAATTGTTTTAAGCCCAGTTTAAATACTTTTAGCCAATGCTCCTTTAAACGATGTGCGGTGTAATTCTGTTGATTCATCCCATGGATAAATATAATTTTCATTGTAGGCAAAGAATTGTTTTTAATATAAATTTTAATCTACAACGGTAGATTCTATAAAGCCAGTATCTAGGCAAAAAAAAGTGTAGCTTTTTGCTACACTTTTTAATTACAAGCACTTAAGCTTTGTCGCGATAAAAAATAAAGTAACTTACATAGCATAAAGCAGTAAAAATTAAGCAACCTACAAAACCTGCTCGCATTTGAGGGTCAGCTGCCATACTTAAACAGGTAATAAAGCAGAAAAGAAAACCTAAAATTGGAACGATAGGGAATAGTGGTGCCGCATATTTTAAATCTTTAACTGTATGACCTGATCTATACCATTGGCGGCGGAAATTGAACTGACTTAAACAAATACTCATCCAGACAATAACCATGGTAAAAGCTGCAACACCGAGTAAGTTTTTAAAGATGGTTTCAGGTGCAAACTGTTCCGATAACAAACCTGGGATTGCGCCAAACATGGTAACAACCAGAGCCACAATAGGTGTTCCACTTTTTGAAAGTGTGGCAAATACACTTGGAAGGAGTTTTTGCTCTGATAAAGACCACATCATACGTGAAGCTGCATACAAACCTGAATTTGCAGCTGAGAGCAGTGCCGTAATAATTACAAAACGAATGATGTCATCAGCATATGGAATCCCGATGTAATTAAATACAGTAACGAAAGGACTGCTACTTACACTTTCACTGCTTAAGCCTGCAAGCTGGAAAGGAAGTAATGCGCTAATCACAATAATGGTGCCTACAAAGAAGATAAGAAGACGCCAGATTGCAGCATTAATCGCTTTAGGGACGTTCTGTGCAGGATCTTTCGTTTCACCAGCAGCCACACCAATCAGTTCTGTTCCAGAGAACGCGAAATTCACAATCAGCATGGTTGTAAAGATAGGGAGGAAACCGTGTGGGAGCCAGCCTTGGGCAGTTAAATTACTAAACAGAGGCGCAGTTTGAGCGCCATGAAAAGGAATTAAACCAAAAATGGCTAATAACCCAAGCACAATAAAGGCAATAACGGTAACGACCTTAACCAGTGCCAGCCAGAACTCTGACTCAGCGAATACTCGAGTTGAACTAATATTTAGTCCAAAAATAGTTACTGCAAAAATAAGTGTCCAGATCCACATTGAAATTTGTGGAAACCATTCCTGCATAAGTAGAGCAGCAGCGGTAAACTCCGTTCCTAGCGTTGCTGTCCATGTTAGCCAGTACATCCATGAAATCATGTAACCTGTACTTGGGCTAATGTACTTTTGCGCATATGCACCAAAAGAGCCAGAAACAGGCATATGGACAGCCAGCTCGCCTAAACAGAGCATAACCATGTAAGCAATCGCACCCCCAAGAATGTAGGCAATAATTGCGCCAATAGGTCCAGTTTGTGAAATGACTTCCCCTGAACCTAAAAATAAACCAGTACCGATTGCTCCCCCTAGCGATAACATCACAAGGTGGCGAGTACTCATGGCTCTTTTTAAAGGTGCAGTACTGTTCTGATGCTGAGCATCTAGTTGATTGTCAGATGGCTGCATATTACACATTGAGAGAATTTGAGAAAGACGCTATTTTAGATAAAATAGACAAATGTGCAATCAAGAAGGTGTCAAAGAATAGACAGGAAGGTGACGAAAGAGTCTTTAAAATGAATTTTTCAAAAAGAAAATGGCGTCCCTACGGGGATTCGAACCCCGGTTACCGCCGTGAAAGGGCGATGTCCTAGGCCTCTAGACGATAGGGACTTGATGAGGCAAACACAAAGGATCTTGGTGGAGCCAAGCGGGATCGAACCGCTGACCTCTACAATGCCATTGTAGCGCTCTACCAACTGAGCTATGGCCCCAGTTTGTGTGAGCGCAATATTAGGGTGAATGCGCCCACACGTCAACAAAAAAATGAATTAAGCTTCGCTAGTTGCTTCATTTTTCGGCAATTTTAAGCTTTCATTGAGTTTTTCCCAGATTTTTACCTCTTTTTTGCTCGGTGCACCCACAATTTCTAATGCATGTCGTAAACGAGCAAAGGTTAAATCAGGACCAATCGTAACCATTGATTGCATCACTGGTGTAGAACTGGTTGAGCCGGCAATTGCAATAAAGAACGCTGGCATAAAGTCACGTAATTTAATACCCATCTGATTTGCCAAGTCCATTAAGGTTTGGCTAACCGTGTCATTATTCCAAGTAAATTGACCTTCAAGACGCCAAATTGCAAATTGTAAGCTTTGACGAACTTGTTCTTGAGTCAATTTTTTACTTTCAAACATTTCGGCTGTAATTTGTGGCATATGATTAAAGTAAAAACCAGCCCAATTCACAGCTTCAGAAAGTAAATTAATACGTGGTTGAATAGCGGCAGCAATGTCTTCTAAAGTGCTGCGATCACTTTTCCAAGTAAGTAAACGGTCTAATAGTTGGCTTGGTGTTAAGCCTTTAATCCATTGGCCATTTAACCAATTGAGTTTTTCGACATCAAAAATCGGACCACCCAAAGATACACGTTGAATATCAAAGTGATCCATCATGTCTTGAAGAGTAAATACTTCACGCTCATCTGGCATTGACCAGCCCATACGGCCTAAATAGTTGAGTAAGGCTTCTGGTAGAACACCGATATCGCGGTAGTAGTTAATTGATGTTGGGTTTTTACGTTTAGATAATTTTGATTTATCTGGGTTACGTAATAATGGCATGTGGCAAAGCGTTGGCATTTCCCAGCCAAAGTATTGGTAAAGCAACTGATGCTTCGGTGCAGATGGAAGCCATTCTTCACCACGTAATACATGCGTGATTTCCATTAAATGGTCATCAACAACATTGGCTAAATGGTAAGTTGGTAAACCATCTGTTTTAAGAAGGACTTGCATGTCGACTTGTGCCCAAGGAATTTCTACTTCCCCACGGAGTAAGTCGTTAAATTTACATACACCTTCTTCTGGTACTTTCATACGAATGACATGAGGTTCACCCGCTTCAAGACGGCGAGTGACTTCTTCTTGAGAAAGCTTTAAGCCACGGCCATCATATTTTGGTGTTTCACCACGTGCTTGCTGTTCAGCACGCATTTGATCTAGTTCTTCTGCTGTCGCGAAACAGTAAAAAGCATGACCTTTTTCAACAAGTTCTAACGCGTATTGCTTATAAATTCCCATGCGCTCTGATTGGCGATAAGGCGCGTGAGGACCACCCACATCTGGACCTTCAGACCAGTTTAAACCTAACCAACGTAAAGAATCTAAAATCATTTTTTCAGATTCTGGTGTAGAGCGAAGTTGGTCTGTATCTTCAATTCTTAAAATAAATTCCCCACCATGTTGTTTCGCAAAACACATGTTGAATAAGGCAATGTAGGCAGTACCAACATGAGGGAAACCAGTAGGAGAAGGTGCAATACGAGTACGAACTTTCATAGATAATGGGTCAAAATAAAAATTGAAACTATTATAACGAAAAAGCCCAGTATTCTGACGTTTTTATTTAACGGCAGACTGGGCTTAATTTGAAACGATGAGGGGCCGTTTCAAATATTAAGAAGTATGTGGCTGGAAAATTGCCTGAACAAAACGTGAAAAACGTTCATGCTGTGCAGCAAGAAAATTTTGAGTAGGTGTCACACGAATAGTGTTAAGTACTTTTAGCTCATCATCTGTAGATGGTAAGGCTATAGTATTGCGTTTTTGTTGGTCTAGCGCTTTTTCAATAAGCGAAGACTGACGGTCGGAAACGCCTTTGCTCGGTGTATCTTTGAGTGCTGCGGCAACAGATAATTGTGATGCAAAACTGAGCACCAAACCCAAACTCAAAGCTTTTCCATACTTAGTTTTCATTTTTACTCATCCCCTCAGTACGTACATTTCGTCTATTTTTTGAGTTTAACCAAATGTAAATTACGGTAACGCTACGATTCAAACATAAATTTTAATAAAAAAGTAGAACTATGTCACACTTTTTACAAAAAACACCTTTATTTCACCTTGGTATCTTTCAAATGTAGCCTATCTGTATCCATTACGTCTCATTATTTAACAAATTAATGTGTAGATAAAGTGAAGACTATAAATAAACTATAAGAATAATTACAAAACTTTTCGAAATTATGAATAAAAACTAAGCAAAATTTATATCATTTAAAGTGATTAGTAAACCTTGAATTGTTATAAGTATTTGATGGAAAAATGAAAACATAAAAATATAGTATAGTTTAAAAATGAAATTGGTTTTTATAAATGAAAAGAATAGCAATAATTGCGGTCGCTACATATATGGGGTTAGCCGTAAGTGCAGTACAGGCTGCGACTACATTTTTAAATGTTTCTTATGATCCAACTCGCGAATTTTATCAAGAATATAATCAGGCTTTTGGAAAGTTCTGGAAACAACGTACAGGTCAGGACGTTGATTTTAAACAATCCCATGGTGGCTCTGGGAAACAGGCTCGAGCTGTAGCGACAGGCCTTCAAGCAGATGTGGTGACTTTGGCTTTAGCGAATGATATTGATGAAATTGTTAAAGCCGGATATATCCAGCCGAACTGGCAAAAAGAGTTTCCTAATAACTCTGCGCCCTATACCTCCACAGTTGTTTTTCTGGTTAGGAAAGGTAATCCAAAAAATATTCGTGATTGGAATGACTTAACTAAACCTGGTGTTGAAATTATTACGCCTAATCCGAAAACGGGGGGAGCACCGCGCTGGATTTATCTTTCTGCATGGGGATATGCTTTAAAACAGCCGGGTGGAAATGATGCCAAAGCAAAAGAGCTGGTTAAAAAACTTTATCACAATGTCAAAGTGCTAGATTCTGGGGCACGTGGTTCGCTGACTACATTTGCTGAGCGTGGAATTGGAGACGTTCTACTCTCTTGGGAGAATGAAGCATTATTGGCAACTAAAGGGCTTGATAAAGATAAATATGAAATTGTTTATCCATCCATTTCAATTTTGGCAGAGCCTTCTGTTGCGATTGTAGATAAAACAGTCGACAAGGACGGTAACCGTACTTTAGCTAAAGGCTATCTCAACTTCTTATATTCACCTTTAGGACAAGAGTTGGCCGCTAAACATTATTTCCGTCCACGTAATCCTCAGGTCGCTGCAAAATATGCAGCACAATTTCCAAAAATTAAATTATTTACGATTAACGATGTTTTTGGTGGGTGGGCAAAAGCTCAGCAAACTCACTTTGCCAATGGAGCCATCTTCGATCAGATTTATGAAGGGAAATAGTAGAGATAAATATATTTAGAGTAGCCGTTTAAAAATTACTTAAACTTTTAATATTGAAGCAAGTAAACCTGAAAAGGTAAGCTTGCTTTTTTATTTTGCTTAAAAAATGCAAAGAAAACGGTTTTCTCTATGAAAAATTAATATTTTCCTACAAAAAGCCGTTTGGTGTTCATCATAAACAAGGTGATAATGTGCAGTTACATTTTTACGCTATGATTTAACTCCTATGTCGCATATTTCTGTCTTACTTTTTGAGACCGTTGAAAGCTTATTGGCAGATCGCACAACTGGGGTGTATATCGATGCAACCTTTGGACGGGGCGGGCATACGCGCTTATTATTGTCTAAACTCGATGAAAATGCCCGAGTATATGCCTTTGATAAAGACCCTCAAGCTCTGGAAGTTGCGGCTGCTTTAGCACAAGAAGACCCAAGATTTACCATTATTCATGCAAGTTTTGCTGAAATTAAAGAAAAAATGCAGGAAATTGGGGTGCAAAGTGTCGATGGAATTATGGCAGACTTAGGTGTGTCTTCTCCTCAATTAGATCAAGCTGAACGCGGCTTTAGTTTTATGCAAGATGGTCCTTTGGACATGCGTATGGATAACTCTAAAGGATTGACGGCTGCCGAGTGGTTGCTTGAAATTGAAGAGGAGCAGTTGGCGAATATCATTTATCAATATGGTGAAGAACGATATAGTCGACGTATTGCTAAAGCAATTAAACAGGCTGGAAAATTAGATACGACAGCACAATTGGCTGAACTTGTAAAAACAGCCCACCCAAAATGGGAAAAACATAAGCATCCGGCTACGCGTACTTTTCAGGCAATTCGTATTGCTATTAACAAAGAACTAGATGATATTGAAGTGTTTTTGCCGCAAGCTGTAGACTTGCTTAAACCAAAAGGACGTTTGTCTGTGATCAGCTTCCATTCGCTTGAAGACCGGTTGATCAAACAGTTTATTCAAAAAGAATCAACGCTTGCAGAGGACTCTGGTTGGGGCATGCCTCAACAACAGATTGATACGAGAAGATTAAAGAAAATTTCACGGGTTCGTGCGAGTGAAGAAGAAGTAAAAGCGAACCCACGTTCACGTAGTGCATGGCTTCGGGTTGCTGAACGCTTGGAACAAAAAGGCGCGTAATGAAAAGCAGTGATGAAATCGAAACCACAGAAAATAAAGTGGTCAAAAAAGTTGTGGTATATACAGTCATGGTGGCATTGGTTTTTATCAGTGCCATGATGGTGGTATTACAGGTATTTGAATACCGTCATGATTATAGAGAGTTAAGCTCTTATATGCGTGAACGTGACGACCTCAATGCTGAATGGGGACGTTTATTGATTGAGCAACAAACATTTGGTGCGACTGCTCAAATTGGTACACGTGCTGTGACACAATTACGAATGTTTTCGCCACCGGCTGCAGAAACGGTGGTAATTTCTTTACCGATGACCTCAGAGCAAAATAAGTAAGGCCTTGCTGTATGGTAGATAAGCGAACAAAGCAAACACGAAAAAAACAGCAGTCTATTTCGGAAAAACCAAGTCTTGCCTTTGATATGTGGCGGTTTTATCTGCTCTGGGCAGTGGTGCTACTGTGTTTTGTGGTATTAATTGCACGTGCATTTTACGTTCAAATTATTAATAAGGACTTTTTACAAAATAAGGCCAATGCCAATATTTTGCGTACTGAACGTGTAGAAGCCATGCGTGGTGTGATTAGTGATCGTCACGGTGTACCTTTAGCGATTAGTAGTCCAATCATGAAAATTGTGATGGACCCACGTGATTATTTTGAAACCAAACATTTATACGATCAAATTACAGCTGAACTAAAACAAGATCCGAAGAATCGTAAATTAAAACGCCAGTTACCAGATAAAAATTTAAACCTAGATGAGCTTGCCGATGTGGTCGGTGTTGACCGTGCTGATCTTAAAAAACAGATGAATGCACGTCCGCGTTCTCGCTATTTGGTTTTGAAGAAAGAAGTACCACCGCAACAAGCCGACCTCATTATGAAAGGTAACTTCCAAGGGGTTTACGCAGAAAAAACTTATAAACGTTATTATCCGCAACCACAGCCAAATGCTCAAATTATTGGCTTGACCAACAGTGAGGGTCAGGGGGTTGAAGGCTTGGAAATGCAGTTGAATAAACAACTTTCCGGTGTAGATGGCGAACAAAAAATTATTCGTGATAAGCGCGGTAACCGTTTAAAAGTTTCTGAAGTAATCCGTGAGGGTGAGCCGGGTGAGAATATCACTTTAAGTATCGACTCTCGCTTACAGTACATTATGTACCGTGAATTGACGGCTGCTGGTGTCGCGAATAATGCACGTTCAGCAACGGCTATTGCGGTTGATGTTAAAACGGGTGAAATTTTGGCTATGACCAGTTGGCCATCTTATAACCCGAATGATAAGAATGGCTTGTCTAATAAAGATGCTATGCGTAACCGTGGTGCGATCGATATGTTCGAGCCAGGTTCAACCATGAAGCCATTCACAATTTCTGCTGCTTTAGAAACGGGTCAATACACACCAAATACCATTGTAAATACCTCACCTGGTTCAATGCGTTTAGGTTGGCATACCATTCGTGATACCCATAACTACGGGACTTTGACCGTAACAGGCGTCATTATTAAGTCTTCAAACGTGGGTTCTGCAAAAATTGCATTATCACTTCCAAAAGAGACATTGCCGACCTTCTTTAATCGTGTTGGTTTTGGTAAGCGTTCTGCTGTGAAGTTCCCAGGGGAAAGTTCTGGTTTAGTACTTCCTGTAAGTAAATTAAACTCTTCTCAAATTGGTACTATGGCTTATGGTTATGGTCTAAACGCAACTATCCTTCAATTGGCTCAAGGCTATGCCATGCTTGCAAATCATGGCGTAAAAATGCCATTAAGCTTGCATAAATTAGATCAGGCACCTAAGGGTGAGCAGGTTCTTAATCCGAAAATTGCTGATCAAGTCTTGTTAATGCTTGAGCAAGTGACTATGCCGGGTGGTACAGCGACACAAGCCAATATTCCAGGCTATCGAGTAGGTGGTAAAACAGGTACCGCTCATAAATTGCGTGCTGATGGTAAGGGTTACTCAAATAGTGAATATCGTGCTTTATTTGCCGGCGTTGCACCAATCAGTGATCCGCGTCTAGCTGTTATTGTGGTTGTGGAAAATCCACAAGGTCGTTATTACGGTGGTTTGGTTGCTGCCCCAGTTTTTGCTCGTATTATGCAAGAGTCGCTACGTTTAATGAACGTGCCGCTTGATAAGCCACTTAATACTCCACAGAATCCTACTCGCAGGTAAGCTATGACTGTTTCTTTTCAAGAAATTAATCCAATCGAGATTGATGCTCAATGGCCTCACCAGCCATTTCATGGCTTTGGTTTAGATAGTCGTAAAATCGAAACAGGCCAAATTTTTATTGCTTTGACCAGTTATAGCCAACCTGAAAAAACACGTACATTTGCTGAAGCAGCTTTAGCAAATGGAGCGCTCGCTGTTATTAGTGAAACCGAATTAGGTGTGGCAAATGAGTGGGTATGTCCTGATGTGCGCCAGCGCATGGGTGAGTGGCAAAAACGTTATTTACAACAGACTGATACAGTTAAACCATTACGGATTATTGCTGTAACAGGAACGAATGGTAAAACGACTATTTCTCGCTTAATTGCTGAGTTAATTAGTTCACAACAGCAGCGCTGTGCAGTGATGGGGACGACTGGTAATGGTATTTTACCGGACTTGACACCTTCTACGCATACCACTCTTGATGCTCTACAATTACAAAATGAATTACATGCTTATGCTAAGCAGGGTGCAACTTTTGCTTCTTTAGAAGCGAGTTCACATGGTCTTGAGCAGGGCCGACTAAATGGTTGTGATATTGAAATTGCTGTTTATAGTAATTTAAGTCGTGACCACCTCGATTATCATGGCACCCTAGAAGCTTATGCAGAAGCAAAGGCTCGTTTGTTCCAGTTTAATTCGTTAAAAGTTGCTGTGATTAATCTAGATGATGCTCATGCAGATTTAATGATTAAGTCTGCACAGAATAATCCAGCACAACCTAAAATTTTGACTTATTCGCTTACTCAAAATACAGCTGATTATTACATTACCGATTTAAGTTATAGCTTGGCAGGTGCAACCTTTAATTTGATGGGGCTGCAAGGTTCATTTGCGGTAGAAAGTCCGCTATTAGGTCATTTCAATGTTGAAAATTTGATTGCTGCACTCATAGCTGCTGAGCAAGCTGGTTTCGATTTACAAGCATTAGTTGATTTTGTTCCTAAACTAGTTGGTGCCCCAGGCCGAATGCAAGTCATTCGTGATGATGAGCGACTATTTGTAGTCGATTATGCTCATACGCCAGATGCATTGATTCAAGTGCTTAAAACATTAAAGCGTCATGTTTCTAATGAGCTTTGGGCAGTATTTGGATGTGGTGGTGATCGTGATCGTGGTAAGCGTCCACTCATGACCCAAGCTGCTTTAGATGGCGCAAATCCGGTTATTTTGACTTCAGATAACCCAAGAACAGAAGACCCTGAACAGATTTTTGCTGACATGAAGCAAGGAATCGATTTTTCAGGGCATCGTATGCATGAAATTCATGACCGACGTGAAGCCATTAAATTTGTTGCAGAGCAAGCTCAAGCTGGTGACATTGTGGTGATTGCCGGTAAAGGACATGAAAATTATCAAGAAATTAATGGTGTGCGTCACTGGTTTGATGATGTGGTTGAAGTGCGTTCTGCGATTGATGCACAACATCATACGGTAGATGCTGCTTACCCTGCACAATAGGAAAAATTATGCATACTTCAACCACCAGTACCGTGCCTTTGGAACCGTGGACAGCTCAACAATTACAACAGGCAACGCAGGGTTACTGGCATAAAGACCAGATCCCTCAAACTGAAATTAAACGTATTTTGACTGACTCACGTCATGCAGAAAGTGGGGACGCCTTTTTAGCACTAAAAGGTGAGCGTTTCGATGCACATGATTTCGTTGCACAAGTTGCAGCAAATGGTTGTCAAATCGCTATTGTTGAACGTCCATTAGATGTTGATATTGCTCAGCTTGTGGTTGCTGATACTCGTTTGGCTTTGGGGCAATTAGGTGCTTATCGCCGCGAACAAAATGCTCAATTGAAAGTGATTGCTTTAACAGGCAGTAGTGGCAAAACCACCACCAAAGAAATGCTAGGAAGCATACTGTCTCGTTTAGCACCCACACTCATTACCCGAGGCAACTTAAATAATGACCTAGGCGTGCCGATGATGCTGCTCGAGCTTCGTAAGGCGCATCAGTATGCAGTGATGGAACTTGGCGCAAGTCATCAAGGTGAAATTGATTACACATCAAAACTTGTTCAGCCACACGTCGCTGGCATTTTAAATATTGGAACTGCTCATTTGGGTGAGTTCGGCGGGCGTGATGGCATTTGTCGTGCTAAATCGGAAATTTATCGTCATATTTTGCCTCAGGGCGTTGCTATTGTTCCGCAACAAGATGACTTCACTACCGAGATTCGTGAAGCAGCGAAAGATCATCAAATCTCTACCTTTGGTACAGGTGGTGACGTCTTTGCTACAGATATTGAATTATTGCCACAGTCTGTCAATTTTCAGTTACATACGCCTCAAGGTTCTAGCTTTGTAAGATTGCCATTTGCTGGTGAGCATAATGTACAAAATGCAACGGCAGCCGTAGCGTTTGCTCTAGCGCTAGGGATTAGCTTAGAAGATATTGTAAAAGGTTTAGAGCAAGCGCAAGGTGCGAAAGGTCGTTTGAACTTTATTCAAAAAGCGCCTTACTTGTTTATTGATGACACTTATAACGCTAATCCAACGTCCATGCGTGCTGCGGCACAAGTATTACTTCAACAAAATGGCATTAAAGTCATGGTGATGGGGGATATTGGCGAGTTAGGCGATAGCAGTTGGCAAGAACATCACGATTTAGGTCGCGACCTCGCCGAGCTTCCTTTAGACCATATTATTGCAGTGGGGCAGTTTGCCTCAGCAGCTCTCGAAGGTGCAGGCCTTCATTCTAATAAATTGAAAGCATTTCAGACTCAAGCTGAGGCGCTTCCATTTTTAATCAATCTAATCCAAACACATCAACCACAGTCCATGAGTTTCCTGTTTAAAGGTTCTCGCTTTACTCATATGGAAACGTTGATGGCTGATTTGATGGAGAAACTTTAAATGCTGTTATGGTTGTTTGAACACCTTGCGGGCTATCACAGTTCGTTTCAGGTCGTTCGTTATTTAACATTACGTTCTTTACTCAGTGTATTAACCTCACTGACCATTGGTTTGGTTCTCGGGCCGATCATGATTCGTAAATTACAGGCGTTAAAATACGGTCAGGCAGTAAGTTCATTTGCTCCTGAAAATCATGCTAAAAAAATGGGTACACCGACGATGGGTGGGATCTTAATCCTACTTTCAATCGGTATTAGTACTTTGTTATGGGCTGATTTATCTAACCCTTATGTTTGGATTGTGCTTGGTGTAATGGTTGTATTCGGCGCAGTTGGCTGGGCAGATGACTGGATTAAAATTCGCTATAAAGACAATGCTGGTTTACCTGCTCGTAAGAAGTTCTTCTGGACTTCTATTGCGTCACTCGGTGCTGGTATTGCCTTATATTTAATTGCAACTGAACAATCTAATGCAGAACACACTGCAAATATGCTGGATTTATTGATTCCTTTCTTTAAGAATCTTTCTATTCCACTTTCTATTGTTCCTTTAGGTTTTGCATTTATTGTATTTACTTATTTAGTGATTAACGGTGCGTCTAATGCAGTTAACTTAACTGACGGTTTAGATGGTTTAGCCATTATGCCAGTCGTTATGGTTGCTTCTGGTTTAGGCGTATTTGCTTACTTATCTGGCGATATCCGTTTTGCTAATTATTTGCATATTCCATATGTTAAATATACTTCAGAACTGGTTGTAATCTGTTCTGCGATGATTGGTGCGGGTTTGGCATTTCTTTGGTATAACGCGCATCCAGCTCAAGTCTTTATGGGGGATGTGGGTGCTTTAGCTCTAGGCGCAATGCTTGGAACAATTGCCGTTATGGTACGCCAAGAAATCGTATTTGCGATTATGGGTGGTGTTTTTGTGATGGAGGCTGTATCGGTCTTCTTGCAAATCGGGTCGTTGCGAATGCGGAATAAGCGCGTATTTTTGATGGCACCATTGCATCATCACTATGAAAAACAAGGCTGGAAAGAAACCCAAGTGGTTATCCGGTTCTGGATTATTACGATTATGCTAGTTGTTTTAGGCCTAATGACCTTAAAATTGCGCTAGAACTTATTTTGGTGTCAATATAAAGCCAGTTTCTACTGGCTTTTTTTATTGGAGAGGTAAATGACAAAGGTTGTTGGGCTAGACCAATTATCTGTAATTAACCAAAAAGTGGTTAGTGATGGGGAAGTGTTACCTCAAGTTGTACTTAAAGATGGCAGTCAGGTACAAACTGGAACAGTAGCGACGATGCTGCATAACATTGATTTGTATAATGCGGGGCAAAGAGGCCAAATTGAAGAGGAATTAAAAATTGCGATTCCGACTTTAATTAAAATTGGTTTATTTGATTTGTTTGAAGTAGATGAATGGATTAATGGAACAAATGCGGGCCGTACTTTTGTTGGTACGCAAGCAAAGGCTTATTTACAACAAAAAGAACAAGAGAATAATTAGAAGTGACTATGCAAAATTTAATGTGTCCCGTGTGTCGACAGAGACTCGAATTAGTAAGTAAAACTTGGCGATGTGATCAGGGCCATAGCTATGACATTGCAAAACAAGGTTATGTGAACTTACACGTTGTACAGCATAAACACAGTAAAAATCCGGGGGATACTCCCGAGTCTGTAGATGCGCGCCGTGCCTTTTTACAAGGTGGCTATTATCAACCTTTACAGCAAGCTGTAGTTGATTTACTGAAACAGCTTAAAGCCAAAAATGTACTTGATATTGGTTGTGGCGAGGGTTATTACACCAGTGCAATGCAGCATGTTGTTGAGCAGTGTATAGGTGTAGATATTGCAAAAAATGCAGTACAACGTGCAGCAAAGTTAAATGACAAAGTGACTTGGGTCGTGGGTACAGGAGCAACTTTACCTGTAATCGATCAAAGTATGGATGTGTGTACCAGTCTTTTTAGCCCGATTCCGCAAGCAGAAATTTTACGTGTGCTAAAAGATGATGGATATTTAATTGTTGTCACACCTGCAACTGAACATTTATATGCGATGCGTGAAGCACTGTTTGAGCAGGTCAATCCGCACACACCGCAAAAGTTTGTTGAACAATTACAAGACTTATTTGAGTTGAAAGAACAGCAAGTTATAGATGCTCCTTTATTACTTGACCAACAAGCTTTAAAGAATCTGATTGCTATGACCCCCTATGCATATAAGGCCTCTCCAGAGCGTCGCATGCAATTAGAACAACAATCGCAATTGCAAGTAACAGCATCATTTCAAATATATCTTTTTCAAAAGCGTAATAAAAAAGCCATCTAACGATGGCTTTTTTATTTTTACTCAATTTGATTAATCAAGTTTTCTAATTCATCTTTGTCACGTTTCGGCGCTGATCCTTGTGAAGGCTTCATTGCTGGAGGTGCTGCTTTAGATGGAATTACAATTTCCTCACCAGGTAAATCATCAAAGTCATTATTGGTGTTAGCTTTCGGTTGTGGCGGTGCAGGACGATAGAGTGGACGTGCTAATGGCGGTGCAGCACGATATGTTTTCTTATCTGTTACTTCAGTAACGACAGCTTGTTTGTCACGAGAAATCGGCGCCTGAGCATCTTTATCTAAACTCACCCAAGCTGCTGGAGTACCTTTTAGGGATTGGTCCATAAAGTTAATCCAGATTGGCAATGCCGCAATACCGCCATACTCGCGACGACCAAGAGTCGTCGGTTGGTCAAAGCCGACCCATGTAATCGCAACTAACTTGCCATTAAAGCCCGCAAACCATGCATCTTTTGCATCGTTCGTTGTACCTGTTTTACCACCTAAGTCACTACGACCAATTTTAAGCGCAGCACGACCTGTACCATGCTCAATTACATCACGTAAGATATTTGCCATATCATAAGCTGAGCTTGATTTTAAAATACGCTGTGCTTGACGATATTGACTATTGTTTTTATCGGTCTGCTTGAGGTTAAGCTGTTTAGCTGCCTTTTCTTTCTGCTCTAACTCTTTATTGGTAACTTCAACAACTTGATCATCTGGTGTAGTTGTCTGCGCATCACCTTTTGTTTCAGGGGCATTAATACATGGAATACATGCATATTCTGGTTTAGCTTCGTAAATAACTTTGCCGTATGCATCCTCAATACGTTGGATGAAATGTGGTTGAACACGGTAACCACCGTTTGCAAACGTTGCATAACCTGTTGCCATTTGAATTGGTAACACTTGAGGTGTACCTAGAGCAATCGTGTAGTTACGCGGAATTTGATCTTCTTGTAAACCAAAATCCATGAATAACTGGCGAGTACGTTCAATCCCTACTGTTTGTAAAAGTCTTACTGATACCGTATTACGCGACAAATACAAAGCACGGCGTAAAGGGATCATACCTAGATAACGGCCATCAGAGTTCTTCGGTGTCCATTTACCAATGGTAATTGGACTATCGTTGACCATGCTGTAAGGAGTCATACCACGCTCTAACGCTAAAGCATAGAGGAATGGCTTGATCGTAGAACCAGGCTGACGCCAGCCTTGTAAAGCACGGTTAAATTTTGATTGATAGAAATTATAACCACCAACAATGGCTTCAATTGAGCCATCATTTGGGTTAATTGCAATAAGCTGGCCTTGAACTTTTGGTACTTGAACTAACGACCATGCAGTCTTGGCATCATTTGGTCGTAAACGAACAATATCTTTCACTTTAACAATTTGAGATGCACGTGAAGGTGCTCCACCTACACTATTCGCATTGCGATAGGGGCGTGCCCATGACATGCCAGACCATTGCACAGTAACTGTTGAGCCATCTTGCATTAATGCTTCAAAAGAGTTGCTATTTACCTTGGTGACTTCCGCAGGGTAGGTGTTGGCATAAGCTCTAAATTGGCTTAATGGTTTGTCATGTGCTTCAGCTCCACGCCAGCCATGACGACGGTCATAAGCTTCTAAGCCATCTTGTACAGATTTCTCTGCAATAGCCTGACGTTGGGCATTAATAGTTGTATAAACTTTATAGCCTGAGTCAATTGCTTGTTCACCAAAGTGTTTTACAAGCTCTGAACGAACCATTTCACCTGCATATGGGTGAATATTATTTAGGTCGCGGTTAGGCATGTTCAAGTTAATCGGCTCTGCAACCGCCTTTTGATATTCTGCTTGAGAAATATAACCGAGCTGCAACATGCGGCCTAAAATCCAGTTACGGCGTTCAAGTGCGCGCTCTGGGTTAACAACTGGGTTGTATTTAGACGGTGCTTTCGGTAAGCCAGAAATCATAGCCATTTGAGCAATGCTAAGCTCATTAATACTCTTGTTATAGTAAATTTTTGCAGCAGCTGCGATACCGTAAGCATTTTTACCCAAGAAAATCTTATTGACATAAAGACTTAAGATGTCTTCTTTAGATAAGTTTTGCTCAATTTTTCGAGCCAAAAAGATTTCTGTTAGTTTGCGTTTTAATGTTCTTTCTGGACTTAAATAATAGTTCTTTGCAACCTGCATGGTGATGGTCGAACCACCTGTTTGCACATCAGAACCAGTCACACTTTCACTCAAAGCACGACCTAAACCTTTAAAGCTAATGCCACTGTGTTCAAAGAAAGAAGAATCTTCTGCTGCTAGGAAGGCATGAATAAAAGTAGGAGGAATTTGTTTGTATTCAACCGGAATAGAAAGCTTACCACCGTACTCAGCAATAAGTTGGTTGTCGGCTGTATAGACTTGCAATGGCTTTAAAAGCGGTGCTTTTTTTAGTGAACTCATTTCCGGGAGGGTTGGGGCAATATAGAGATACATGCCATAAAATCCCATCGGAAGTGAGACTAAGATAATAATAATGATCAAAAAAATTGGACGCACGAAGCCCAAACTGGATAGCTTTTTCATGATAAGTAAGCTTTAATAAGATCGAATACAAACTAATTGTGGTCAGTATAGCCTTTAGACATGCGGATTGTTAGATGAGATATTGTATCCGTGTAAAAATAAAGACCGAGATTATTGGTTTGTAATTTTTTTTGGGGATAAAAAAATAATAGGACAATAGTGTGCTCAGGTTATATCGTAAACCTAATAAGGGGTTAATGGGCGTCGATATTAGTTCGACTTCTGTTAAGTTGTTAGAGCTCTCTGTCAAGAACGGTAAATATTGGGTGGAAAGCTATGCTTTGATGCCTTTACCTGAAAACAGTGTAGTTGAAAAAAATATCTTAAATCCAGAAGCAGTGGCAGAGGCTTTGGAACGGGCGATGAATTTAGCAAATCCCCAGACCAAAAATGCTGCAATTGCTGTTCCGACATCGACGGTTATTCATAAAACTATCGAAATGGATGCAGATATGAGCGATGACGAACGTGAAGTTCAGATTCGTGTGGATGCGGAGCAGTACATACCGTTCCCGTTGGATGAGGTGAGCCTTGATTTTGAGGTTTTGCCTGATCGTCTTTCAAATCCAAATCGTGTAAATGTTCTTTTGGTCGCAACAAGAACTGAAAACGTTGAAACACGCGTTGAAGTCCTTGAGTTGGCAGATTTGAATCCTAAATTGGCAGATGTCGAGAGTTATGCGGTCGAACGTGCTTTTAGTGTGTTTGCTGATAGCTTACCGATGGGTGCAAATACGATAGGGATTTTAGATATTGGCCATACCATGACGACATTATCTGTCATGCAAAACGGCAAGATTGTTTATACCCGTGAGCAAGTGTTTGGTGGCAAACAACTTACGCTTGAAATTCAAAGTCGTTATGGTTTGTCTTTAGAAGAAGCAAGCCGAGCGAAAAAAGACCGCACTTTACCAGATGACTATGAAATTGAAGTGCTAGATCCGTTTCTAGATGCTGTAGTTCAGCAGGCAGCTCGCTCATTACAGTTTTTCTTTTCTTCATCCCAATTCAATGAAATTGACCATATTTTGCTTGCAGGGGGGAATGCTAACATTCCAGGCCTTGCTAAACTTTTGCAGCAAAAATTAGGTTACCGTGTCACTATTGCCAATCCATTTTTACAAATGGGCTTTTCTCCTCAAGTCGACGTTCAAAAAATTGAAAATGATGCTTCATCTTTAATGGTGGCGTGTGGCTTGGCTTTAAGGAGTTTTGATTAATGGCAACAATTAACTTACTACCTTGGCGTGAAGAGCTGAGGGAGCAACGAAAAAAACAATTTATAACTTTATGCTTTGGGGTGGTTGTTTTGGGGATTACAACCGTATTTGGGGGATGGTTCTATTTTGATCATAAACTAGATGATCAAACGCAGGCAAACCAACTTATTACAAGTACAAATCAAAATCTTGATCAGCAATTAAAAGCATTAAACGGTTTACAAGAACAGCGTGATGCCATTATTGAGCGCATGAAGTTGATTCAAGATTTGCAGGGTCAACGTCCAGTAGTGGTGCGACTAGTTGATGAACTTGTTCGAGTCACACCACCAGCAATGTATCTCACTAAATTTAGCCGAACCGGGGATAAATTTACAATAGAGGGTAAGGCTGAAAGTCCAAATACGGTAGCTGAATTACTCCGTAATCTTGAAGCATCTCCTTGGTATCGTAATGCTTTTATGAGCTCTTTCTTGGCGACTGAAGATAAAAAAGATAAGACTGCTAGCTCTCTTCTTCCTAGAGTAGAAGATCATTATGGCAGTTTTGTTGTGACTGTCGATTTGGGGGAAATGGGCGTGACCACAACGAATAAGGATGCTGATAAGCCAGCCGTAGCTAAAGACACGGGGGCAGCCAAATGAGTCAAGATGAACTTCAAGAATTATCATTAGAGCAATCAGCTTCAAAGAAAAAGAAATTCAATTTAGATAAATTCCTTCAGCAATTTAATACGCTGGATATGAACAACTATGGTAGTTGGCCAATATCTGTAAAAATTACTTGCTGGATTTTTATTTTCTTTGCTGTGTTAGCTTTGGGATATTTTGTTGCTATTCAGCCAAAGCTACAAGCAATTGACAATGCTCAAGCTCAGGAAAGTAATTTATTAAATGAATTTCGAGAAAAAGACTCGAAATTACGTAACCTTCAACAGTATCAAGTGCAGCTTCAAGAGATGCAGGCAAATTTCAACCAGCAATTAGAACAGTTGCCGAAAGAAACAGAGATTCCAAGTTTAGTTGAAGATATTAACTTAACTGGTGTGAACTCTGGATTGAAATTTAAAAATATCCGCTTAGAAAATGAAGTGAAGCAAGAAATTTTTATCGAACAACCTATCGCAATTGAGGCTACAGGGGACTATCACGCATTTGGAGCTTTCGTAAGTAGTATTGCTGCTTTACCGCGTATTGTAACCATGCACGATTTTACTGTTGATGCATCACCAGCCAAAGATAGTAAGTCGGATATTCCTGTACTGAATTATTCTATTAAAGCGAAAACCTATCGATATGTAGAAGCAACAGATACACCGACACAATCGGCCCAGGCTCCAGCAGCCTCTGCATCTACTAGCACTTCTGCTCAGCCGAAATAGGAGAGTGATGATGAAAATTAAGCAAATTACTCTTTATGTTTTGGCTTGTGCTGCCCTTGTGGGATGTGATTCAAGAATCGATGCTGTGAACCAGCAAATGGCAAGTATCCGTAACCAGCCACCGTTACCTATTGAACCAGCACCGATTTTTACTCCGGTACCACAATTTAATTATGCTGCTCATCAATTGAAAAGCCCATTTATGCCAAGTTCTCTGGCTGCTGAACTGAAGATTATGGCTGGAAAACGGGTTTATCCAAATTTCTCACGTACGCCACAGCCATTAGAAAGTTATGCGCTTGAAGCTTTAAATATGAAAGGAAGCATGCGTAATAACCGTGGCCAAATATTGGCTTTAATCCAAACACCAGATCATCAAATTGAACGGGTACAAGTGGGTAATTATATGGGTATGAATCAGGGCCGTATTACTCATATTAGTCCGACCCAGATTGATTTGGTTGAGATCGTGCCAGATGGTCGAGAAGGCTATGTCGAGAGACCGAGAACATTGGTCTTGATTGGGCCTGCACCCTAAAATTTAGGGAATAACAACGAAAAAGTATTTTTAAAGATTATTTAATTGGGGATGGTCAGACAATGAATCAGGTATTCCGTCAGTTTTCTTTGGGGGTTGTAGCTGTTGCAATTATGCAGGCTGCATCTGCACAGGTCAGCATGACCAATATTGTACCAACGCAAATAGCAGGTCAGGGCACAGAAATTAGAGTCATGTTTAATGGCTTACCACCACAGCCACAAGCTTATCAACTTGAAAATCCTTCACGTTTAATACTAGATTTTGATAAGGCACAGCAAAGTTTAAAACAGTCTAAAATTGCAGTTGCAACCAATGAAGCAAGTTCTGTTGATGTGACTTCAGATGACCAGCGTTCACGTTTAACCGTAAACCTAAAAGATGCTGGCGCTTTTACAACACGTGTGGAAGGTAATACTTTCATTTTAAAAATTAATTCGGCCCAAACCAGTAATAAGCCTATACCTGTAGCCGCTGTACAACAACAAGGCGTTTCAAATATTGGTTTTCAACGTGGTAATCAAGGAGAAGGCTTAGTTGTTGTCGACCTTTTAGGGAGTAATACACCTGTAGATGTTCAACAACAAGGCAGTAAAGTCGTTATAAGAACTTTAGGTACAAAAATTCCAGCACATTTAGCGCGTCGTTTAAATGTAAATGATTTTGCAACGCCAGTTTCAAGTATTGATGCTTATAATGAAAAAGATGCTGGTGTAATTACTATTCAGTCATCTGGCAGCTATGAATATATGGCGTATCAGGCTGAAAATAAGCTCACGATTAGCTTAAAACGTCCACAAGATAAAAGTATACCTTCTTCATCTAAGACCCCGACTTATTCTGGTAATAAGCTTTCGTTAGATTTCCAAGACATTGAAGTACGCCGTGTTTTGCAATTACTTGCTGATTTTACAGGTATCAACATGGTGGCTGCGGATAGTGTGCAAGGTAATATCACGCTACGCTTGAAAGATGTGCCTTGGGACCAAGCACTCGATATTATTTTAAAGACGAAAAACCTTGATAAACGACGTAACGGGAACGTGATCTGGATTGCACCAGTCGCTGAGTTAATTAAAGCAGAAGATGATGAAGCAAAAGCCTTAGCGCAAACAATTAAGTTAGCTCCGATCCAAACAGATTATATTCGTATGAGTTATGCGAAAGCGGTTGATGTACTTAAGCTAATTGAAGATACTCGTGATGCAAAAGGGGCAGCTGCAAACCGTACTGCCAATTCAGATACTCTTGCTTTAGAGAGTTTATTGAGCTCCCGTGGTAGTGCTGTAGCTGATTCACGCACTAACACCTTGATTGTAAATGACACAGCACAAAATATTGATAAAGTTCGTAAAATGATTGAGTTGCTTGATGTGCAAGTTAAGCAAGTCATGGTTGAGGCACGTATTGTAAGAGCCTCTACATCATTTACCAAAGAACTTGGGGTGAAGTGGGGTATTCTTTCGCAAGGTATTACCAATAATAAAAACTTATTGGTTGGTGGTAGTGAAACAACCCTGTGGAATTTGCGTGAGCCTAAAAAAGATGAGACTACGGGAGGCTATAAATATACTATTGAGCGCCCTGATAACTTAAACGTTGACTTGGGAGTCTCTAATCCAGCGGGAAGTATTGCCTTTGGTCTCATCAGTATGTCTGACTTCATGTTGGATCTTGAGTTATCTGCTTTACAAGCTGATGGCTATGGTGAAGTGATTTCAACACCTAAAGTCATGACTGCTGATAAACAAACTGCGAAAGTTGCAACAGGTCAACAAGTTCCTTATTTAATGACGACCATTTCTGGTGCTGGTTCTGCAGCGACAACATCATTTAAAGATGCTCTCTTAAGTCTGGATGTTACTCCGAGCATTACACCTGATGGCAAGATTCAAATGAAATTAGATATTTCTAAGGATTCTATAGCTGGTGAGGCACCGAATGGTGAATTAATTCTGAATAAGAATAATATCAATACCAATGTATTGGTGGATAATGGGGAGACTGTCATTTTAGGTGGTGTATTTGAGCAGACGACAAAGAATTCTCAAACCAAAGTTCCTTTCTTTGGTGATATTCCTGTAGTTGGGCGTTTATTTAGAAAAGACGTAAAGTCTGATGATAAACAAGAGTTGCTGATTTTCGTTACACCACGAATTGTTAATGACACTTTAGCGAGAAATCATTAATATATTTTTTAATGAAAGCAATTGAAATAGGTGGCGCCTTGCCAAGCAAAGCGTTTGAAACCCTACCAAATATTTATTTGGTAGGGCCCATGGGGGCAGGAAAAACAACCGTTGGACGTCATTTAGCAGAACTATTAGGGCGTGAATTTTTAGATAGTGATCATGAAATTGAGCGCAAGACAGGGGCAACTATTCCCTGGATTTTTGAAAAAGAAGGAGAAGTTGGATTTCGCACCCGTGAAACTGTGGTCTTAAATGAACTCACTTCACGTAAAGCATTAGTGCTAGCAACAGGCGGCGGGGCCATTACCCAAGCACCTAATCGAGAATTTTTAAAGCAACGTGGAATTGTTGTTTATCTCTATACTCCTGTCGAATTACAACTACAAAGAACCTATCGCGATAAAAACAGACCTTTACTACAAGTTGAAAATCCTGAACAAAAACTGCGGGATTTATTAAAGATTAGAGATCCTTTGTATCGCGAAGTTGCACACTATACGATTGAAACAAATCAAGGTGCTGCACGTGATCTTGCACAAAAGATTTTGCAACTTATTCTATCGAACAAGTTAAAATAGACGAACTGACTAGTGGTTTTATAAATTCATGCAAACTTTACATGTTGAATTAGGCGAACGCCGTTATCCTATTTTTATTGGTAGTCAACTTGACCCGAAACAATTACTAGAACCATATATTCATGGTCAACAGGTCATGATTGTAAGTAATGTTACGGTTGCGCCTTTATATTTAAGCCACTATCAGGAAGCCTTAAAAAGCCTAGGTAAAACGGTTGCGACCTGTATTTTGCCCGATGGTGAAAAATATAAAGATATTCAACATTTAAATTTAATTTTTGATGCGTTGCTTGAAGCTGGTTTTAACCGTGATTGTACAGTTTTAGCTTTAGGTGGCGGTGTGATTGGAGATATGGCAGGTTTTGCCTCTGCTTGTTTCCAACGTGGCGTATATTTTGTTCAGGTTCCTACCACATTACTTTCACAAGTAGATTCAAGTGTGGGTGGGAAAACAGGAATCAACCATCCGCTTGGCAAAAATATGTTAGGTGCTTTTCAGCAACCACAAGTCGTTTTAGCTGATATGGCACAATTGAATACATTACCAGAACGTGAGCTTTCAGCTGGTTTAGCCGAAGTCATTAAATATGCACTTTTAGGTGATGTAGATTTCTTGGTTTGGCTTGAAGAAAACATGGATGGCCTTGTTGCAGGAGATGCTAATTTACTTGCAGAAGCTGTCTATCGTTCATGTGCTCATAAAGCGCGTATTGTGGCGAATGATGAAAAAGAGCAAGGTGAGCGTGCTTTACTAAATTTAGGCCATACGTTCGGTCATGCGATTGAGTCGTATCTGGGTTACGGGACATGGTTACATGGTGAAGCTGTAGCAACGGGTATGGTTATGGCTGCAGACTTATCACAGCGTTTGGGCTGGATCTCAGATGAAGATGTAGCTCGTACAAAAAAAATCATTCAACGTGCTAATTTGCCGATATCATGTCCACAAATTCCATTGGATGATTTCCTTGGATATATGGCTCATGACAAAAAAGTTCTCAATGGGCAATTACGTTTGGTGTTGTTAAAGCAACTTGGGCAAGCAGTAATTACCAAAGACTTTGATGTCGAATTGATGAAACAGGCTATTTTGGCAAATCAACACGGATAAAAAATAAGGTAAAGCATGACTGTATCACGTACACTTTGGCAGAATGTTCAACAATATATCTGGTTGGTTGGTGGTATTGCCTGCTTATTCCTTGCTTTTATTTTTTGGGTAATTACCGATAGCAAAAAACTGGTTGAAGTTGAAAAGTCGGCTGATTCTGAGGCGCCTGTACAAATTCAACCAGAGAAAGTTGCTACAACACCTAACCTGGGTGCTTTAGCGGATGAAGTCCGTCCACTAGATTTGACCACTCGTACAGTTGCTTCGGGTGAGCATGAACCTGAGTTTCGTGGTACAAAGTTTATTAATGAAAATAAAAAACAATGGACGCTTGAGCTATTCCGTGCCTCAGATGAAGACATTATTAAAAACTTTTTAAAAAACCGTACTGACCGTAATAAATTTATTTACTTCCGCTTAAGTGGGGAACAACAAGCAGAGCAGTATGTGTTGGTTTATGGCATATTCAAACGTTCAGAAGATGCAATTCAGCAATTAACACAAATTAATCTGCAATTACCTGAGTCAGTTAAACCTCAGCCACAACAGTTCTCAAGTTATGCTTCACTGGTAAATGACTTGGGAGCAGATGAGATGAAAGGTGGTAATAATCAGCTTTATGAAGTTCGATTGCGTCCAGCAGCTTTGCCTACAATTGACGAATCTTTATTGATGGCAGGTACTACCAGTAGTGCTACAAATGCTCAGCCGAAAGCGGCTAGTACAAACTCAGCTACAAAAACTACGATTGTTCGTCGTGATGCAGAAGGAAATGTGGTTGATGTCCAGCAATCAAATTCCAATATTGATCAACCTAATAGAACTGCGCAAACACGAATAAATGATGGACAACAGAAAAATGCCACAAATGAGGGCACAAAAGGGAATTAATCCACCTCGTAATGTGCGCAAAAATGGTGCAAATTAGTTAGATAATAATATTTTTTGACCAGATGTGGTGCATATTTAGTCATTTTCTTACATGATAACGTGAATAAAATAACTATATTTATAATAAATATAAGGGCTTAGTCTCATTTTTTTAATATGGCACACTTTTTGCTTTATTGTTGTGCTTATTAATGTGCTGCAAACTATTTTAGCCCTCTAAGAAGTGAATTCTATGCAGAGTCGTGGGGTCGAACTGCTTTAAAAGAGGGCGAAATAAGTCAAAACATTTTTCTAGCAAAAACCAGTGTACGTAAAAATGGAACAGCGTATATTGGCTTATCAGCCCAAAATTTTTTGTTTGCGAAACATTGAGCTAACTGTCGTCCGTAGGCACTATCGCAAAAAGAAGTTGTTTGTTTGACGCTCGAAAGAGCCTTATTGAAAGAAGGGTACGCTATGCACATGCCATCGCCTAATACTGTAGCTCCCGCTCAAGGTTTATATCAACCTGATGAGTTTAAGGATAACTGTGGTTTTGGACTGATTGCCCATATGAAGGGTGAATCAAGTCATCATCTAGTTGAAACCGCGATTCACAGTTTAAGTTGCATGACGCACCGTGGTGGTATTGCCGCAGATGGCAAGACGGGAGATGGTTGCGGCTTATTATTGGCGATGCCAAAGCAATTTTTCCGTGATGAAGCAAAAAAACTGAGTGATATTACACTGAGTGAAATTTTTGCTGTGGGTACTGTATTTTTAAATACTGATCCGGCATTAGCGCAACATTCTAAAAATATTTTAACGAAAGAAATCGAGTCAGATGGCCTACGTGTACTGGCTTGGCGTGTTGTCCCTACAAATAACGATGCATTAGGTGAAATTGCGCTTCAATCTTTACCAGCTTTTGAACAGGTCATTGTGAACTGTCCAATGGGCGTAACTGAAGTTGAATTTAACCGTAAATTATTCTTGGCACGTCGTCGTGCAGAACAACAATTACAAAATGATCCGTCATTCTATGTGACTACGCTTTGTTCAACAGTCATTAGCTATAAAGGCTTGATGATGCCTGCGGCAATTGCTGAGTTCTATACAGACTTAGCAGATGAGCGCTTAAAATCGCATATTGTGGTATTCCACCAACGTTTCTCTACAAATACATTACCGCGTTGGCCTTTGGCTCAGCCATTCCGTTACCTTGCACATAATGGTGAAATCAACACCATTACAGCAAACCGTAACTGGGCATTAGCGCGTACTCCTAAATTTGAAAATCCATTATTACCAGGTCTTACTGAGCTTAACCCAATCGTTAACCGTACAGGTTCAGATTCTTCAAGCTTAGATAACATGCTTGAGATCTTGGTGGGTGGTGGTATGGATTTATTCCGTGCCTTACGTATGCTCGTTCCACCAGCTTGGCAAAACGTTGAAACTCTAGATGCAGACTTACGTGCATTCTATGAATTCAACTCTAAGCATATGGAAGCTTGGGATGGTCCTGCTGGTCTTGTTATTCAAGATGGTCGTCATGCGATTTGTATGCTTGACCGTAATGGTTTACGTCCTGCACGTTGGGTCATTACCAAAAATGATTACATTACCTTGGCATCTGAAATCGGTGTTTGGGGCTATGAACCTGAAGACGTAGTTTCTAAAGGTCGTGTAGGTCCAGGTCAGATTTTGGTAGTTGATACCCTAACAGGTAAAGTACTTGATACTAAAGATGTTAGTACACATTTGAAGAACATGCGTCCATACCGTGAATGGTTACGTGATCATGCGATTCGCTTAAATGCAAACCCTGAACTTGAAGAACAACTTGTTGATAAAGGTTTAACTGGCGAAACATTAAAAGCAGCTCAAAAAATGTTTATGGTGACATTTGAAGAGCGTGACCAGTTGTTACGCCCAATCGCTGAAAGCGGTCAGGAAGCAGTTGGCTCTATGGGTGACGATACACCGATGGCTGTATTGTCTCGTCAAGTTCGCCATGTGACAGATTATTTCCGTCAACAATTTGCACAGGTGACAAACCCACCAATTGATCCACTGCGTGAATCAATTGTCATGTCGCTCGAAACCTGTTTAGGTCGTGAGCAGAATGTATTTGAACAAGGCCCTGAGCATGCTGATCGTATCATCATCTCTAGCCCTGTACTGTCAAATTCAAAAATGCAGCAAATCCGTAGCATTGAGCGTCCGGGTTATGAAGCAGTTGATATTGATTTGAACTATGCTGAAACAGAAGGTTTACAAGCGGCAATTACGCGTATTTGTGAAGAATCTGCACAAGCTGTTCGTGATGGTAAAACCCTAATTGTTTTAACTGATAAAAACATTCGTGAAGGTTTCTTACCTGCAAACGCTGCACTTGCAACGGGTGCGGTACACCATTACCTCATTAAAACTGGTTTGCGTACTGATGCAAACATTATGGTTGAAACTGGTTTTGCACGTGATCCGCACCAATTTGCGGTATTACTTGGTTTTGGTGCGACTGCTGTTTATCCATATCTTGCATACGATGTGATCAATGACTTGATTGCTAAAGGTGAGCTTTTAGGTGATCCGATTCATGCACAAGCAAACTTCCGTAAAGGTATTGAGAAAGGCTTATTAAAAGTTCTTTCAAAAATGGGTATCTCTACAGTTGCTTCTTACCGTGGTGGTCAGCTTTTTGAAGCAGTAGGCTTATCTTCTGAAGTTGTAGATCAGTGTTTCTTGGGTGTTCCAAGTCGTATCCAAGGTGCAACTTTTGTTGATCTTGAAAATGACCAGAAAAAATTAGCAGCAACAGCTTGGTCAAGTCGTAAACCAATTGATCAAGGTGGTTTACTGAAATTCGTATTTGGTAAAGAGTACCATGCGTTTAACCCAGATGTGATTAACTCACTACATAAAGCGGTTCGCTCTGGTAAATACGAAGACTTTAAAGAATATGCTGAATTGGTAAATAACCGTCCAGTAGCGACTATTCGTGACTTATTTAAGTTAAAAACAACTAATCCGATCCCGGTTGAACAAGTTGAATCGGTTGAAGAGATCTTGCCTCGTTTTGACTCGGCAGGGATGTCTTTAGGTGCGCTTTCTCCAGAAGCTCATGAAGCCATTGCAATTGCGATGAACACTATTGGTGGTCGTTCAAACTCTGGTGAGGGTGGTGAAGACCCTGCGCGTTACGGCACAATTCGTAACTCGAAAATCAAGCAAATCGCATCTGGTCGTTTCGGTGTAACACCTGCATATTTAACTTCTGCTGAAGTCTTGCAAATTAAAGTTGCTCAAGGTGCAAAACCAGGTGAAGGTGGTCAGTTACCAGGTGGTAAAGTGAATGGCTTAATTGCACGTTTACGTTACTCAGTACCGGGCGTGACACTTATTTCACCTCCGCCACACCACGACATTTACTCAATTGAAGATTTGTCACAACTTATCTTTGACTTGAAACAAGTTAACCCGAAAGCCATGGTATCTGTGAAGTTGGTATCTGAGCCGGGTGTAGGTACGATTGCTGCGGGTGTTGCAAAAGCATATGCTGACTTCATTACCATTTCTGGTTATGACGGTGGTACTGCCGCATCTCCGCTTTCATCAATTCACCATGCAGGTTCGCCATGGGAGCTTGGCTTGAGTGAAGCGCATCAGGCACTTCGTGTAAATGACTTACGTGGCAAAGTACGTGTACAAACTGACGGTGGTTTAAAAACTGGTCTTGATGTGATCAAGGCTGCAATTTTAGGTGCTGAAAGTTTCGGTTTTGGTTCAACACCAATGATCGCTCTAGGTTGTAAATACCTCCGTATTTGTCACTTAAACAACTGTGCAACTGGTGTTGCAACTCAACAAGATCATTTACGTCAAGAACACTATATTGGCGAACCAGAAATGCTCATTAATTTTTTCCACTTTATTGCGGAAGAAACTCGTGAATGGTTGGCAGCATTAGGTGTTTCTTCATTGAAAGACTTAATTGGTCGTGTGGACTTGCTTGAAGTATTACCGGGTGAAACTGAAAAACATGCTCACCTTGATTTAAGTGCGTTATTAACTTCTCATCCTTCTGCTGAAGGTAAAGCGCAGTATTGTGAAGTTCAAGGTAATGCACCATTTGATAAGGGCGTATTGGCTGAGAAAATGGTTGCAGAAATGCTTCCTGCAATTGAGTCAAGTGCAGGTGGTCAATTCAACTTTAATGTCGTGAACTGTGACCGTTCAATTGGCGCACGTGTATCGGGTGAAATTGCTCGTCGTTATGGCAACTTGGGTATGGAAGCACATCCAGTTGTAATGAACTTAACAGGTACAGCTGGTCAGTCTCTTGGTGTATGGAACGCTGGTGGTTTGCATATTCGTCTTGAAGGTGATGCAAACGACTATGTTGGTAAAGGTATGGCTGGTGGTCGTATCTCGATCTTCCCACCAAAAGGTTCACCTTTCCAAACTCAAAATACAGCAATTATTGGTAATACCTGTTTATACGGTGCAACTGGCGGTAAGTTATTTGCAGCTGGTACGGCAGGTGAGCGTTTCGCAGTTCGTAACTCTGGTGCGTTCGCTGTTATTGAGGGTGCAGGCGACCACTGCTGTGAATATATGACTGGTGGTGTTGTGACTGTACTTGGAAAAGTGGGTCATAACTTCGGTGCAGGTATGACAGGCGGTTTTGCTTATGTACTTGACCTCGATAATGACTTTGTAGATTACTACAACCACGAGTTAATTGACTTGACTCGTATTTCAACAGAATCTATGGAAGACCATAAAGAGTTCTTGTTGCGTATTATTGACGAGCATATCAAAGAAACAGGTAGTGCTTGGGCTTATAAAATCCGCAATGAGTTCGATTTCTACAGCCGTAAATTCTGGCTTGTAAAACCAAAAGCTGCTAACTTGCAATCGCTTTTGAAAACTACACAAGCTGACCCACAATAATTCCACGACTGCAAAGACATAGGCAGGTGCGGGAAACAGTGAAATCCGCGCCTACCCACGGAGAGAGACATGGCAGAACGCCTAAATAATGACTTTCAATTTCTGGATGTACCACGTCAAGATCCAGAGAAAAAAGATATTACTGTCCGCAAAGCAGAATTTGTGGAAATTTATAAGCCTTTTACTTCGGAAACAGTCACTAATCAGACTCACCGTTGTTTAGGTTGTGGTAACCCTTATTGCGAATGGAAATGTCCAGTACATAACTACATTCCAAACTGGCTCAAACTCATTGCTGAAGGTCAAATTTTCCAAGCTGCTGAGCTTTGCCATCAAACCAATACTTTACCTGAGGTATGTGGTCGTGTATGTCCGCAAGACCGTTTGTGTGAAGGCGCTTGTACCTTAAATGATGGGTTTGGTGCGGTCACTATTGGTAATGCTGAAAAATATATCAATGACACAGCTTTTGCTTTGGGTTGGCGCCCAGACATGTCACATGTGAAATGGACAGGTAAAAAAGTTGCAATTATTGGTGCAGGCCCAGCAGGTCTAGGCTGTGCAGATATTTTAGCTCGTGGTGGTGTTAAGCCAGTTGTATTCGATAAGCGTCCTGAAATTGGTGGCTTACTGACATTTGGTATTCCAGAATTCAAAATGGAAAAAGATGTTATGAAACGCCGCCGTGAAATTTTCACAGGTATGGGTATCGAATTCCGTTTAAATACTGAAATTGGTAAAGACGTCACTATTGATGAATTACTTGCAGAATATGATGCAGTATTCATGGGTATGGGAACTTACACTTATATGAAGGGTGGTTTCCCTGGTGAAGAGCTTGATGGTGTTTATGATGCACTGGATTTCTTGATCTCTAACGTAAACCGTTGTCAAGGTTGGGAAAAAGATCCAAGTGAATATATCAGCTTAGATGGTAAAAAAGTTATTGTTCTAGGTGGTGGTGATACCGCAATGGACTGTAACCGTACTTCTTTACGTCAAGGTGCTCACGATGTAACTTGTGCATACCGCCGTGACGAAAGCAACATGCCAGGCTCTGCACGTGAAGTAAAAAATGCCTACGAAGAGGGTGTGAAATTCCTATTCAATCGTCAACCGATCGAGATTGTTGGTGAGAATGGCAAAGTAACAGGCGTAAAAGTGGTAACGACACAAATGGGTGAACCAGATAGTCGTGGCCGTCGAAGTCCTGAGCCAATCCCGGGTTCTGAAGAAGTATTACCAGCTGATGCAGTTTTACTAGCATTTGGTTTCCGCCCAAGCCCAGCAGACTGGTTTGGTAGTGTGAATATCAATCTTGATGGTTCAGGCCGTGTTGTTGCACCTGAACAGCAAGAATTTAAATTCCAGACATCAAATCCAAAAATCTTTGCTGGTGGTGATATGGTCCGTGGTTCAGACCTTGTAGTTACAGCAATCTGGGAAGGTCGCCAAGCTGCTGAAGGTATTTTAGATTACCTGGGTGTTTAATCTAAAAAATCATTACTAAAGTTTTTGATAAAGCCTGCGATATGCAGGCTTTATTTTTTACCATTAATCGGTTTGACGTTTTTGGCAAATACAATAAGCTTTTTTGCCCTTTTTAGTACCTAAGTCCCACGACATACTCAAAGCTCTCTTCTTCAATACAGTAGGTGTTGAGTATGAACATCGCAGGTATGACGGCAGAAAAATCATATTTAAATCGTCGAAAAGCGTTGGGTATTACGGTGCGTCGCCTTGAGTTTAATCCTCAAGCAATTAAGCGCTATTATTTTGCGAACTCGCCTTTAATGTCCCATTTTTTAACTGCACTCTCTTCAACATTTCCAGTCGGAGAACAGTTTTTTGTAAATAGTGTGCGCAATGTACGCGACAAAGTTTCAGACCCTCAACTACAGGCACAAATTGCAGCTTTTATTGGGCAAGAAGCGATGCATTCAAAAGCACATGGTGAGTTTAATGAGGCTTGGCGCCGTGATGACTATAATTTGGATCGTTTTCAAGCGTGGTTAAATGAACGTGATAAATACTTAAGGACAATTCCACCTAAGCTACAGCTGGCACTGACATGTGCATTTGAGCATTTTACGGCTTTGCTTGGAGGATATATTTTACAGCATCCTGAATTATTAAAAACTTTGGATCAAGATGCGTTAAAGCTTTGGGTCTGGCACGCTATTGAGGAAATTGAACATCGTTCAGTTGCATTTGATGTCTATCAACATGTCTATGGCGATGACCGTATTCGCAGATTATTAATGCGTAGTGTCACTACAGGATTTGCGAGTCTTGCTTTCTATGGTACGACGCGATTATTTTGGCAAGATAAATGGAAAAGCTTGCCTAAAATGGGAGGAAATATTTTTGGTGTGTATTTGCTTGTTAAAATGATTATACAACTGACACCAGAATACTTTGCTTATTACAAAAAGGACTTTCATCCGAGCCAAAAAAATTATGGCCAGATGGTCGATTACTGGAAGAGTTATTTGGCCGATGAATACCAAATGACAAGTTTCCAAAAGGAAACAAGGTTAAGACCAAGCTAGAATAAAAACCGGATTTAAAGATCCGGTTTTTTTAAATCTATAAAATAAAAGCAACACAATAATGCCAAATTCATCATACAATCGAGACAAGAGGTTAAAAATATAAAGAAAAACTTGAGGATAAAGTGACGATGAAAACGTTTAAACAACTTGTAATCGCGACAACACTTGCAAGCACCTTACTATTTTCTGGCTGTGGCTATAATACTTTACAGGTCAAAGATGAGGCTGTAACAGCGGCTTGGTCTGAGGTACAGAACCAATATCAACGTCGATCAGATTTGGTACCAAACCTTGTAAACGTAGTTAAAGGCTATGCTAAGCATGAAGAGCAAGTATTAACAGAAGTTACTCAGGCACGTGCAAATGTTGCAGGCTTGAAGGTCGATAAAGAAGTATTAGAAGACCCAGCATTACTTGAAAAATATCAACAAGCACAAAGCCAGTTAACAGGTGCGTTATCTCGACTTATTGCTGTTTCAGAAAATTACCCAGACTTAAAAGCCAATACCCAATTCCAAGAATTACAGGTTCAGCTTGAGGGTACAGAAAACCGAATTGCTGTGGCACGTAATCGTTATATTACAACTGTTCAGGACTATAACTCTTATGTCCGTCAGTTCCCGCAAGCCGTAACAGCAAAAGTGATTGGTATGCATCCGAAAGCTAATTTCTCTGCGGAAGCATCGGCTCAACAGGCTCCAAAAGTTTCTTTTGATTAATTTAAATCAAGGAAGTGCCGCATGAGAAATACTATATTGCTTCAGTCTAAGCAAATTAAGGTATTCGTTATTACCTTAATTATGCTCTGCTGTAGTGTTCTGTTTCAGAGTGCGGCTTGGAGTGAGAATAATATTGCCACTGCTACAGATGAAACTGACACGGTGGTGGCAGGTAAAATTATTCAACAGCAGCAAGCTCAAGCATCGAAGCCTAAAGTAAATGAGCAGGCTGCTTCAAGTGCAGCGCCTCAAGCTCAGGTTGCGAATGATATGGCTGATGGTGAATCAATTCGTGGTTTACCTACATTAAATCAGCCTGTCATTGATCAAGCCAATATCTTAAGCGAGGCTGAGAAGCAGCAACTTAACCAAAAAATTCTAAGTTTATACCAACAAGGCAAAGCGCAGATTGGGATTGTGATTGTTCCCACAACTGGTCAAGAAGATATCTTTGATTATGCGTTACGTGTTGGCGAAAAGTGGCAATTGGGATCATCTAAACGTGACAATGGATTACTCATTGCAGTCGCTGTAAATGACCGCCGTATACAAATACTAACCGGTTATGGCTTAGAAGGGGTATTGCCGGATATTGTGGCAAGTCGGATTATTCGAAACCAAATTACACCTTATTTTAAACAAGCCCAATATGCACAAGGCTTAAACGCTGGTGTTGATGAAATTACAAGAATTTTAAATCTAGATCCGGAAGTTGCTCAGCAAGCTGCCCAAGATTTAAAAGAGCGCCAACATCAGGCTGCCGAAGAACAACAAGCTAAACAGACAACCCTGACAATGGCTTTATTTATTCTTGTTGCTGGAATTGTGGGTTCATTTATTGTAGGACGACCTCTTAGCGCATCTACTGCTGGCGTTGCTGCTGCTGTAGCAGGTTTTGTAAATGGCGCAGGTCTAGTGACTAGCTTATTACTTGGTTTTGGAATCTTCTTTTTACTCATTACTTCTATTGCCCAACTTATTTTACAGGCCATTCTGAGTGGTTCTGGCGGCGGTGGCCGTGGAGGAGGCTTCGGTGGTGGCGGCGGCGGTTATGGTGGTGGTGGAGGTCGTTTTGGTGGTGGAGGTGCTTCAGGCTCATGGTAACAACATCAGAAACAACACAAATTATTACTCAACCCAAAATTGAGGAATCTGTAGAGCCAAGCTTAAAGCGTTGGTTTAAGCATCTTTGTTATTTTCCTGCTAGTAGCCGTTATTTCAATAAAAATGATAAACAAGCGATTGCTGAAGCTGTTCAACAAGCAGAACTTGGTCATGTTGGTGAAATACAGGTCGTTATAGAAGGGCATATTCCTTGTTCACAAGCGTATAGACAAAATACACGTTTAAGAGCTCAGCAATTATTTGCAGAACTTGGGGTTTGGGATACCGAACTTAATAGCGGTGTACTGCTCTATTTAAATTTATGTGAACGCACAGTAGAAATTATATTTGATCGTGGTATTGGAAATGCGACGACTGAGCAGATATGGCAACAGATTTGCGAGTCTATTGTGCAGCAGCTTAAACAAAAACAGTATTTACATGCTGTAGTGATTGGGGTTCAGCAAATTGGCGATGTGATGTCACGCTTTTACGATGAGAATATGCCAGATCAAAATAATGAATTAGGGAATGCGCCTATCATTATTAATTAAGTTATTTGCCCTATGATTCGCTGTTTTTTTAAATTCATGCTTAGTATGTCGACTGACAAAAAATGTCATCTATTTATCTGCTTTTAAAGAGATTTTTATCACATTAAAGAATAAAAAAAAGAAGTGAGTTGCTAAGAGATTTTTATTAGTGATTCATTACTAATAAAATTTGAGTGACAATTTTTGTCAGTTATTTGCCTAATATACTCTTGGGTTTAATTGTTATAAATCATAACTTGTTGTTTTTAAATTAAAATAAAAGTTGGCATGGTTGCTGCAATATAGATGATAGCTGAAAAAGCTTATATAAAAACATACATACAATCTTTGGGGAAAAGGCTATGAATGCACAAAAAGGTTTTACATTAATTGAACTCATGATCGTGGTTGCGATTATTGGTATTTTGGCAGCGATCGCGATTCCAGCATATTCAGACTATACCGTGCGTACACGTATTTCTGAAGGATTAAATTTAGCAGATAGTGCGAAACAAATGATCGCATCAGATGCCGCTTCAGTAACTGATTTAAAAAATGTTGCTACAACTTGGAATGCGCAAGCTGATAAGAGTGGTGCAAACTCTAAGTATGTTACTTCTGTACAGATTGATGAAAAGACAGGCGAAATTAAAGTCGTTTATAACGGACCAGCAGTTGGTGTTGGTGCAACCGCAAACACACTCTTCCTTAAACCTTATGTTCGTGCTAATGCTGCAGGTAACCCAGGTATAGCATTAGATACTGCATTAGCAAATGGACAGACTGGAGCAATTGATTGGGGTTGTGCATCTGCTACACATAGTGCTGCTACAGATGCAAAATTAGATACTGGTTTAAGTGCGGGTACATTAGAAGCAAAATTTGCTCCAGCTGCTTGCCGTTAATTTTTAGATAAATAAAAAAGACCGTTTTTCGGTCTTTTTTATTAACTATAGAATAATAAAGAGTATTAAGATGTCTAAGCGCTTTAAATTCTTTCTAAGCCACTTATCTATTTCTATGGTAGTAGCTTTCATTATTCTCATTTGGTTTTTTCTTGTGTGGTATCCACAACCCTTAGCAAAAGCTGTAGGCGTTATTCATATCTTTATAATGCTGATTGGGATAGATGTTATATTAGGTCCTACTTTAAGTTTTTTTGTATATAAAGAAGCAAAAAAAACACTTAAATTTGATTTAGTAGTAATTATTCTCATCCAAATTTTAGCTTTAGGGTATGGTCTCTATAGCATAGCTCAAGGCCGACCTGCTTGGTTGGTGTATAATGTAGATCGCTTTGAACTTGTGCGAAATAATGAAATTACTGACACCAATCTTCAAATAACTAAGCCACAATTCCGGTATCCTTCTTGGTTTAATCCGCAATTTGCCGCTGTTAAAATGCTAAAGAATAAGGAAGAACGTAGCAAAAGTATGTTTGAAGAAATATTTAGTGGTATTTCTTCTGCTCAACGACCTGAACTTTATGTTGATTTGGTACAAGTTAAGCCACTTATACGAAATAAAGTTCAAAATTTGAATGAACTGGAAAAATTTAACTCTAAACAGCAAGTAGAAAATATTTTAAGAAAATATCCGGAAGCGAATGCATGGGTTCCTTTAAAAGCCAATGCTGTAGATATGGTTGTTTTAATGGATAAAAACTCAGCTCAAGTGGTTAAAATTGTAGACTTGAGACCATGGAAATAAGTTAGCACCTCTTGTGAGAAGATACATATACAAGCTAATTCTTCTCACTTTCTTCCATGTATAATCCTTCTCAAGTTTTTGGCCTATAACCTGTCACTATGCAAGTATTCTTTCTGTTCCTCGCAGCAATCCTGTTAGGTTTTGCGTGGTTATCACCATTTCACTATAACCCTTGGGTGATGTTTTCTAGCGAAATGAGTACCTTTGCGGCAGGTCTAAGTGTCTTAGCTGCACTTTTTTATCAAAATATAAAAATTCCACGGGCACAATTATTACTATTGCCATTTATTTTAATTCCAGTGGTGCAGTGGGCTTTTGGTCTAATTTTCGATTTTAGTACAGCTTTGCTAAGTTCACTTTACTTGTTAGGCTTCTGGTTTATGGTTGTGGCGGGTTATAACCTATCATTAGAACCACAACAAAGAGATGAAATTTTTACAGGGTTTAGTTTACTTACCGTTATCGTTTCATTTGCAACTAGTCTTATTGCAGTTTGTCAGTGGTTAAATATTGATACACATTTTGCACATATGTTGCATTTAATTGGTAACCGTCCGTACGGTAACTTTGGCCAACCCAATAATATGGCAACCTTTCTTATTATGGGGCTATTAGGGTGCTTATATTTATATGAAAAGAATAAAGCATCAGTTTGGTTACTCTTGCCATCAGCACTAACTATTTTATTTGCAGTTGTCCTAAGTCAATCACGCACTTCTTGGATTGTTTTTCCATTTTTACTCATCTACTGGACCATTAAGCAATATAACAAACCTAAGCGTTTTGGACTATTTCAAGGCTTATTGTGGTGTACTGGCTTTTTCCTCATGGCCGGCTTAGTTTTACCATTCCTTACAAGCTTAATTGAGGCATGGTCACATACAGATATAACTCAGGCGAGTAGCTTGGCTGAACGGGCAAGCTCGGGTTATTTGCGTTTTAATATTTGGACGCAAATGTTAATCGCTGTACAGCAACATCCTTGGTTGGGATATGGGTGGAATCAAACCAGTGTTGCTCAAATGTCTGCTTATGCTCTTTTTCCAACGACGGAGTGGACGACCAGCGCTCATAATGTGTTGCTAGATCTTATTATTTGGAATGGTATTCTACTTGGTGCGGTGATTATTGCTTACTTTACATGTTGGCTATTTTGGCTAAATCAACAAGCAAAAGAAACAATCTCGATTATCGCAGTGATGATGGTCTGTACTGTGCTTATTCACGCCATGTTGGAGTTTCCGCAGCGTTATGCTTATTTCTTGCTGACTTGTGGCTTTTTATTAGGTGTAATTCAAGCACAGATTCCTATACTAAAAGGTATTAAGCTTAACAAACAAATTCTTCGCTTCATTTGGGGGATTAGTTTAGTGCTGATAGTTGCGATTTGGCGCGACTACAATGTTTATGTCATGAATAGCAATTTACTATTTAAAAATAAGCAGCCAAATGCTGAGCTCATGGGAAGTGACCAGATTTTTGTTTTAACCCAATTTGAGCAGCGTTTAAAATGGATTGCACTCAATCCTAATGTAACTTTATCTGAAGCAGAATTAGTTCAATGGGGAAATTTTGTGAAGAACAAAGCAACCCCTTATAATTTGCGTAAATATGCTCAGTTACTTGCTTATAATGGAAAAGTAGATCAAGCAGAGCAACAAATATTTATTTTGCAGCACCTTTATGGACAGCAAATAACACTGGCACAATTATTAAAAGATAAATAAAAAAATCCCCTTGTTTTCAAGGGGATTTTTTTATGAAAGATTACATTTGGCTCTGGATATAGTTTTCGATACCAACGCTACCGATAAGGTCAATTTGAGTATCTAACCAATCCCAATATTCTTCTTCTTTTTCTAGAATTTCTTGTACTAAATCACGCGTTACATAATCTTGTTCTGTTTCAGCTAAAGCGACTGCTTTCTGAATGGCTTCAATGTTTTCTTTCACTTTACGAATATCACATTGCAGAACTTCTTCTGTATGTTGACCGATATATAATTTACCTAGATGTTGAAGATTCGGAAGGCCTTCTAAAAATAGAATACGTTCAATAATTTTATCTGCATGCTTCATTTGACGAATTGATTCTTTATATTCAGCGGAACCGAGTTGTTCAATTCCCCAGTCATTAAACATGCGAGAGTGTAAAAAGTATTGGTTAATTGCAGTTAAATGATGATACAGCACTTGGTTAAGCTGATTAATCACATCACGATTGCCTTTCATTGTAGCTACTCCAAAACAATTTCTGCCTTAATTCACTTAAGGCAATCTATGAATTCATTTTAGTGAACAATCATGGATATGGCGAGTAATTTATAGAACAGCAAATGAAAATCGCAATCAAAAACAACACAATATTGGTAAAGGTGAATTTCCTTCCAAAAAAAACCGCTTGAATGAGGAACAATTAACGTTCCGCAAAAAGCGGTGGAGGAGTCAATAATTTACTGTTAAATACTAATTTTTATTATGCAGCTACAGAAATGCGTGCAGCAATTTCTGCTAATTCTTCACTAATAATAGCACGTGCTTCTGGTGCACAGCGTCCACAGCAAGTACCGAGATCAAGCAAATCGCGAATTTCACGATAGCTTTCAGCGCCATTTTCAATAGCGTCTTTAATATCCTGATCGGTAATGCCACGACACAAGCAAACGTACATGGGAGTGATCCCCAAATATAAATGCGATAATTGATATTATTGATAATTATTATCGTTTGTCAATGAAATTCATTTAAAATCTCATTTATCTTTATTGGGATTTTGGATAAAAAAATACCACCTAAGCGGAAATCTAATAATTATTCAGATTTCTAAGCATGGCGGTATCTAATTTTAGAGCAAAATATTTAAGAATTAATCTGTAGTTAAATCTTTATCTTATTGATTAATAATTACAATTCCGTCCATTTCTACTAATGCACCTTTAGGTAAACTTGCTACCCCAAGTGCAGCACGAGCTGGGTATGGCTGAGCAAAATATTCGCCCATAATTTGGTTTACAAGCTGGAAATTAGATAAATCAGTAAGGAAAATATTGAGCTTTGCAATATCTGCGAGTGAGCCACCCGCAGCTTCACATACTGCTTTTAGATTATCAAATACACGGCGGATTTGAGCTTCAATACCGTCAACAAGTTCCATACTGTAAGGGTCTAAACCAATTTGCCCTGATAGGTATAAGGTGTTACCTACTAAAATGGCTTGAGAATATGTGCCAATAGCAGCAGGGGCATTTTCAGTATGAATGACTTGGCGGGACATTTGGTTCTCCTTGATTAAATCTTTTTCCATCATAATCGATGATACGTTTTGACAAAAGTATCATCGATTTAATTGATTATGTGCTTCTGGAAAGTTAGATTTTAGTAAAGTAGAACAAATTTTAGCTGACTTTAGAAATTTCCGCTTGTGGGGCAGGGGCATCTAAACGCTCAATACGGGGGAACCCATAGTGCATGCGTAAATCACGAATGACTTTTGCTATGTGCTTACGATTGTTCACCACGATGTTCACAAAAGTTCGCTGCTCATTGGAATGCACCATTTCTACCCCTGCATTATTTTTGCGACATTGATAGATGAGGTCTGATACCTGCTCATCATTCATGGCCATATAAATCGCAAGGTAGGCAGTAAAACGTACATCATCTACGTCATCTGCTTTCCATTGAAGCGGCATAATATTTTCTGGATGCAAATGTTGTTCATGAAGTAAATTATGACAACGAATACGATGCACAATTAATCCGCGGCGTGTTAAATGACCCTGAATGAGATCGCCCAAAACTGGATTACAGCAATGAGCATATTTAACATCGATGCCCTCAGTACCCTGAATTAATCGGTCTGAATTTTCTACTTGTGGATGTTTGTCATTTGCAAACAAATGGTTGGCTACAAGTTGAGGAAGTAAGTCTCCAACTGCGATTTGCTCAAATAATGCATCTTTATTGTCAATATGACGCCATTGTAAGAGGTCTAGCCAATCTGCTTCTGAAAGATCAGTGATTGAACGATTAAAGAGTTTCAATGCTCGTGAAAGTGCTTGTGCACCCACTAAACGTTGTTCTTCAATATCTTGATCTTTGAGTACATGTTGTAAAGCACGGCGAGCTTTCTGAGTGTTAATGAAACTCAACCAATCTGGATTTGGAGTTGCCAAGACATCAGTAATAATTTCAATAACTTGTCCACTGACTAAGGGTGTTGAAAGTGGTTTAATTTCACCATCAACTTTTGCGCCTACTGCATGGTTACCCAAGAAAAGACTTGCTGAATAGGCGAAGTCAACTACTGTTGCACCTTGTGGTAATTCATGTAATTGGCCATGTGGGGTATAGACCCAAATTTTTTCTTGATGTAAATAATCAAGTAAATCATTAAAAGTTGTTTTAGCGCATTCACCATCAATGAGTGTATTTAAGTTCTGCATTGATGCCTGAATGGCAGAACGACAAGTTTGCGGTGCATTTTCACCTAATACCACACCAAAACGGGCAGCTTTACGCATGAGCTCAGTTTGGACAGTGAGCGATAATGTAGTTTTTTCGCCTTTGAGCTTGATCAATAAAGACTGATTGCCACCAGGCAATGGACGACGGATATGATCTTGATATTGGATGACTTGGAAATTTTCTTTTAATGCTGCAAATAAACGGTCGCAGTCAGCAATAGACTGTAAAACGATTTCAAAGGCATGGCTATGAGTAAGCTCTTGCAAATCCATCTCGTTTTTAACGAAGTGGCGTAATAGTTCAATATTATTATTTTTCTTTTTAATACGGCCTTGGATATGATAATTGTGCAGAAGCTCTGCAAGGTTTTGCTCCCAGATACTTTGATATTTACATCGTTCTGGTTTGGTTTGGAGTAAAGCATTCTGGACGTTATCAAACATATCTAAATCTAGATTTTGATAACATAAGTTTTCAAGATTATCAGCCATTTCATTCATGCCGACTAATCTTGCCATGGGTACAAAAATATCAAAAGTTTCTTGCGCGATACGAGCACGTTTATCGGGACGTAAAGCACCCAAGGTAGTCATATTATGATAGCGATCGGCTAGCTTAATAATAATGACACGTGGATCTTGTAACGTTGCTTGCAAAATTTTTCTGAAAGACGCCGCTTTATTATATTCTTTGTCGCTTGATTGGCTTAACTTGGTTACACCATCAACGAGCTCTGCAACAGTTTGTCCGAATCGCTCAATAATATCTTCTTTGGTATATTGAGTATCTTCAATGACATCATGTAAAAGCGCTGCCATTAAAGTTTCAGGGTCCAGTCGCATGTTAGCTAAAATACAGCTAACAGCAATTGGATGCAGAATATAGGGTTCGCCACTTTTACGTGTAATACCAGTGTGTGCCAGATCTCCAAAATCACAGGCAGCAAGCACTTTTTCGACTTCGCTTACTGATAAGTAAGGTTCGATAATTAATTTGAGCTGTTGCTTGGCTTGGCTGACCTCTTCGCCTGGCATAGACCACCCTTTTTCTGTTGCTTAAAAAACTAAATCTATCTACTTCTTAATGAAAAGCATATTGCGGAACTTGTCAATTTTTTCATTTGAAAAAGTGTATTTTTTTTTCAATGAAAATAATTGCTTTTGCCAATATGTTTTAAATATGAAGAAGCCAAATAAAAAACCATCGCAAAGAAACGATGGTTTTTTATAGAAACAGGAGTAATTAGAAAGAAAAACCTTCTAAATTTAAGCTGTTTGTAGAAAGGGCAAGATCAAGACTAGAAGTTTGGTAATCTTGCTCACGTTGTTTAAGAATTTCTTTCGTTACGTGTCCTACAGCGATTTCACGTAAAGCAACAACTGTTGGTTTGTCGTTATCCCATTCTACAGTTGGCTCCATGCCTTGACGTGCCAATTGACGAGCACGTTTACTTGCAACGAGCACAAGCTCAAAACGGTTGTCTACATGATCTAAACAATCTTCAACGGTGACGCGTGCCATAAAAGTTCTCGTTTTGGAATGGTAAATTTGAACAGACTAAATAGTATAAAAGGCTTTCGTTCTAGACTCAAGTTATTCCTGTTTTGGTTGAGGAGTAATCAAGTCTTGAATTAAGGTTTGGTGTCTTTTTGCTTGCTGAGATAGCACTAAACGGTTCGCTGTGATCACAGCTTCAAGCTCATGTAAGGCTTTATTAAAATCATCATTAATAATGATGTAGTCAAAGTTCGTATAATGCTGCATATCTTCAACAGCGCAGCTTAAACGATGTTCAATAACTTCAACAGAATCTGTACCGCGATTAGATAAACGCTGGCGTAAATCAAATTGAGTAGGTGGTAAAATAAAGATTTGTTTAGATTCAGGAAACAACTTACGTACTTGCTCTGCACCTTGCCAATCAATTTCAAGCAAGACATCATGTCCTTGAGCTAACTGTTGTTTTACGGTTGCTTGCGAAGTGCCATAGTAGTTACCAAATACTTCAGCGTATTCAATAAATCCACCTTGGTCTACTTGGTCTAAAAAGTCATCTTTTGTTGTGAAATGATAGTGAACACCATCTAATTCACCTGGTCGTTGACCTCGGGTAGTATGCGAAACTGAAACATGTAAATTGCTTACACGGTCAAGTAGGGCTTTCACCAAAGATGTTTTGCCCGTTCCTGATGCAGCAGAAACGACAAACAATAGACCCGACATGATATTTTTCCTGATATGATAAAATATCTTCGCTATTGTAGTGTACCGTGCGTTTAAACTGAATAGTTTTAACTGCAAATATTTACGAGAAATTCCCCTGTTTTATTAATTTTGAGGCTGTTATGGAAATTGTGTTAGCTAATCCGCGTGGTTTTTGTGCCGGTGTTGATCGAGCCATAGCAATCGTCAATCGGGCTTTGGAATGTTTTAATCCTCCTATTTATGTGCGTCATGAAGTTGTCCATAACAAATTTGTGGTAGATGACTTACGTCAAAGAGGGGCGGTTTTCGTTGATGAGTTGGATCAAGTACCAGATGATTCGATTGTCATTTTTAGTGCGCACGGGGTTTCAAAAGCAGTTCAGCAAGAAGCAGAGCGTCGAGGTCTAAAAGTTTTTGATGCGACTTGTCCGCTTGTTACTAAAGTACATATTGAAGTAACTAAATATGCTCGTGAAGGAACTGAAGCGATTTTAATTGGTCATGAAGGGCATCCAGAAGTTGAAGGAACAATGGGGCAATATGACAAATTAAAAGGCGGTGACATTTATTTGGTTGAAGATGAAGCTGATGTGGCAGCACTTGAAGTCAGACATCCAGAAAAATTGGCTTTTGTTACTCAAACAACTTTATCTATTGATGATACAGCGAAAGTTATTGATGCCTTGCGTGCGAAGTTCCCTAAAATTCAAGGGCCGCGTAAAGATGATATTTGTTACGCGACTCAAAACAGACAAGATGCAGTACGTGACTTAGCTGAAAAATGCGATGTCGTACTGGTTGTTGGTTCACCTAATTCATCAAATTCGAACCGTTTACGCGAGCTTGCTGAACGTATGGGTAAAGCCGCTTATCTTGTAGATAATGCCGATCAGCTTGAGCAATCATGGTTCAATGAAAGTTGCAAAATTGGTGTAACAGCTGGTGCCTCGGCTCCAGAAATTTTAATTAAGCAAGTCATTCAACGTTTGCAAGATTGGGGTGCTCAGGCGCCTAAAGAGTTAGAAGGACGTGAAGAAAACATTACTTTTAGTCTTCCTAAAGAATTACGCATTCATGTGACACAAGCATAAAGTGTGACTTGTTTAACATACTGATTTTAAAAAGTTAAACAGATAATTGTGATATGACAGTTATCTGTTTTTTTATACCCTTTATCTGGTTTGTATTCGTTTTGTAAAAGTAAAACGTAAAATTTATATAGAAATAAAATTTTTAAGTTCATTTGGGGTTATGGGGATGAGGGGGATTATTCCGCAAGAAGGGTTCACCTTAATTGAGCTCATGGTGACAATTGTAATGATGGCTATTATTGCAACCATGGCTGTTCCAATGTTTGGGGATATGTTGAATAACCAAAATTTGAATAGAAGCACAGAAGATCTAGTTTCAAGTATAAATCAGGCACGTATGAAAGCTGTAGTAGAACGTAGACAAGTCAAAGTGCAATTAAATTCTACTTATATTGCAGATACTGACAATCAAATCAATTGGATGCCAAGTGGAAAAGCTCAATTAAAGACAGGATCTGATACCTCCATCATATTTTCGATGTCCGGTTTAGTGAAAGATGCGACCGGAGATACAACTTTTGAAATTTGTAATACGGCGTCCGGTAATAAATCAAAAATTATTAGTGTTTCAAGAATGGGATCAATTCAGTCAATCACAATGGGGACATGTTCATGAAGAGCCTTGGACACCAGCGTGGTATGGGTATGATTGAAATTTTAGTTGCTTTGCTGATTTTGGCAATTGGCATTTTAGGCTTTATTGCTTTGCAGTATAGAGCCTTAGAAGCAAGTGCAGAAAGTACTTCGCGTGTTCAAGCAATTACATTGGCGCGTGATCTTGCCGAACGGATTAGAGTTAATCGTAATTCTTTAACTGTATATAACCAGCAACTCCAAGATGCCAGTAAACAAACAGACTTTGCTAAAAATTGCTTTCAAAACAATTGTACTGATACGGAGCTAGCAGATTTTGATGTTGCACAAGTTGTTAATAGTGCGTCTTCTTTAGGCATGACTATGAATATGGTTGCTTGTCCACAAACTAATAATCGTCAATGTATTTATATTGCATGGGGCGATACTAGTGCAACGAATGGCACTGGCGTAGGAGATTGTACTCAAGATACTTCATATAACGATAATTCAACATGTGTGATTATGGAGGCCTATTAAAATGAAAAAACATCAGGGTTTTACATTAATCGAATTAATAATTTCGTTAGCCTTAGGTCTCATAATTACTGCTGCTGCAATATTATTATTTTTGTCTAGTCAAAAAAGTTTATCTATGCAGGTAGGTGTTTCTGATGTGCAAGATAATGCAAATTTTGGCCTTAACTATTTAACTCAAGATATTCGCCTTGCAAACTTAAATAATCCAAAAGCGGTTATTGATGATCAAACTGCTTATGGTGGTATTGTCTTAACTTCTGCAATTAATTCAGCTAAAGATGCGGCTAATGAGCCTCTTAGTAATCTTTATAAAACTATTGTTGGTGTAACTGCTAATCCTAATCTACTTTCTCGTAGTCAGGGGGATAGTGTTAGTAGTGGTAATGCTTGGACTGGAGCATCAAACGTCCAAAGTAATGGAAGTGATATTGCTAGTGACCAACTCGTTATTCAATATATACCGCAATATACAATTGATACTAAAGGTACCGCAACTCAAGCTGATGATGAATATATAGGCGGTACAGATTGTGAAGGAAATAATCTGAATTTTCCTCTTGCTAGTGGCCGTCAAGTCATAGTCCAACGATATTTTTTACGTAAAGACGATAAAAATAATAGTGATGAACCTAATCAACCTTTAGCACTTGCTTGTGATGCTGGCTATTATCCTCTAACAGGAAGCCCAACTGCTATAACTCGTTATGGGGATGCAGGTGAAATTATAATGAAACGTGTGGATTATTTTCGGGTTTTACTGAATGTCCAAGGAAATTCTGGGCGTCGTTATATTTCAATACATGATTATTTAAGTTTGACTGCTCCTCGTCCACGTATTGTTTCAGTCCAAATCGGATTATTAACACGTTCATTGCAACCAGTCGGTGCAGAAGTAGCAATTAAAGATGACCAACAATTTTCAGTATTGGACCAAACGATTACAGTAAAAAAGCCTACTAATTCGACAAAAAAATATGTGCGTCAAGTGATATCACAAACCATTACCTTGCGTAATGTGATTGGGGAGCGTGGGAAATGAAACTGAAGCAGGGTGGCTCAGCGTTAATTGTTGTACTCATTTTCTTAGTAGCAATTATGATTATTGGCACAATAGCTATTCGTAAGGGTTTGATTAATTTAAATATAGCGACGAATAGCCAAGTGCAGCAATTGATATTGCAAAATTCAGACGCTTCTTTTTTTCAAATAGAGAATCCAACTAACTTAATTCAGAGTTTAAGTGCAACGGGTCTTTTTGGTTATATCAGCAATGCAAATGACAAAAATAAGGAATTAGTCTTTTGTTATCGCGGAGATCAAAGTGACTTTTTTAATATTGGACGCGCCAGCTTAATGCAGTGGATAGACGGAAATAGTGCACCTAATAATAATGCATTAGGTACAGATGGTTATTGCGATGCAGTCGATACAACCAATAACTGGTTTACCAGTGGTCGTAGGGCAGTTATGACTCAGGTCGCTGTTAAATTTTCGACTGTTGGGGAGGATGACCCATTTTATGCTCGAACTCGTGGTCTTGATGAAAAAGAAGGACAAGTCCAAGAGGCGAAACGAGTCAAAGTATTTGCTGTGTCATTAATGCCAAGTTTAAGTAGTGTTAGTCATGCTGATATTAACAAGTGTCTACAACAACACATGAGTGAAGTGACACTTCCAGATGGAACGGCAGCGCCAGATGTCACTAATAAATCCGACTTAGATAATCCTTTAAGATCAGTATCAGAGTGTTTAACAAGCTTAAATGTTCCATTTACCACCAATGTCACTGAATACACTATTGCACAAGATTTTTAATTAATTGGGGAAAATAATAATGGATAAGAAAGACTTAAAGTTTTCATATCATCCAAAGCTTTTAACAAGTGCGGTAGCTGCTTTATGTACTGGGTTAGTAGCGAGTAGTGTAAGTCAGGCCAGTGATATTGATATCTATCAAAAAGCAAAAGCTGGTGATATTACCTTAATGTTTGTATTGGATATTTCAGGTTCTATGGGATATCCGCAGCTACAAAATAATGCCAGTGCATGTGATATACCAAATGATGTTGTACAAACGGGTTATAACAATGTGTTGTCGAGTAATGGAGTTGCAGAATATAAGCGTTATTACTGTACTGCTACTGCTCCAACTTACTATTATATGAAGTCGGGGACATCTTGGTATAGCTGTGGCAATTCGAGTTCAAAAAGTGATTGTATAACTAAATTGAGGGCCCAGCCTTCTACAATTGGCCTGACCCCAATATCTTCAAACTATAATACTTATTACTATAAAGCAGGCCCAGATACACAATATCCTGACCGTATTACTCGTGTAAAAGATGGCATGATTGATTTACTTAACGGTAATAGTAGCAAAGGAATTTTACCTATTTCGGATGATAAGTTGATTGGCCTTACAACTTTTTCTCGTCCAACACAATTTAATACTGCTGGTGAGCCGACTGCTGCAGACAATTTAACGGGGCAGGTCCGTATTCCAGCTCGACGTTTAGATGCAGTCGTAAATGGTAAAACTCAAAGAAGAATACTAATAGAAGAAATTGCAAAACTGGGTGCCAGAGGCGGTACTCCGACAGCTAATGCTTATGCAGAGGCAGCGGCTTCTTTAATGGGTACCACCACTCAAGGACTAAGTAATAGTGGTTTTAACTATGCTGGTACAGGTGCAACCAGTGGAGGGAGCTATGTACGCCCTGATAGCATTACTAAACAAATGACAGGAAGTACTACACAGTGTAGTGGTCAAGGTGTTTATGTTTTAACTGATGGTGATCCAAATGGAAACTCTTCAGCATCAGGATTAATGAAGAAAGCTTTAAGCGGTAAAACATTTGCTTGTACGGATAGTGATACAGGCTGGAATTGTATTCAACAGTTTTCACAATTTTTACTAAACAATGGCAGTAATCCTGTTGGATTAAAAATTAAAACGGCTGTTGTTGGTTTTGGAAGTGATTTTAATATTATTCCATCTTTTAATAGGTCGCTTTCTTTAGAAGAGAACTTGGCAAATATTAACAACTCTACTGCATCGGCAAATCAAAAAGAAGCTGCGAAATGGGGTGTTAATGCAAGTGGTGGTTGGTATTCTGGTTCAAGCTCTCAAGACGTTGTAAGTAGTGTAAATGCATTTCTTGGAGATTTAGGTTCGGAGATTCCAGCAGTAACTACAGGTTCACCTACCATTCCTAAAGATAGTCTTAACCCTGCTGTATTACAAAAACAGGCTTATTTCCCTCAGTTCCAACCGACTCCAGATAAAAACTATCAACTTTGGGCGGGTAATCTCAAAAAATATGCAGTAGTTAATGGTATTTTAAAAGATCGTGATAATAGTACTTTAATTAGTACAGCAACTGCTACAAAGGGACAAATACTTCCAAATCGTGACTTTTGGGCATATACCGATAATGACAGTACAAATGATAATTCTGATTCCAATACGCCTGGGAGTAATAGCTACACTCTAAAAGGAGGAGCGTGGTCACAGTTACTCCTAACAATGAATCAAACAACACAAGAGAATCGTAATCTTTTGACGAATCGAAGTGCAGACGGTTCAACCACAACAACTCTAAGACAAATTAAAAAATCCGATTTAACAGATGCGACGTACCAAACTGATGGGAAACGCGGTTATTTAATGGCGTTGCTTGGGTATCCAATGACTGTGACTCAAGCAAAGGATCCTGATCATTTAGTTCTTAATGCTACTCCGTCCACTTCTTTAAGACAGATTGGTGCGTTAATGCATTCCTCACCACTATTAATTACCAATAGTGGTCAAATTACGTATACAAATGGCGTAATTGATACTCAAAATCGTGAAGACTATGTCTTATTTGGCACAACACAGGGGCTTTTACATATAGTTAAGGCTGGTAAAAATGATAGTACTTCTGTGGATAGTAATGGCGGAAAAGAAGTATTCACCTTTGTACCAAATGAAATGATCGAGAAACAACCCGAAGCATTTTTGAAAAACGATGCCATGAATGGAGGGGTCGATCAATTATATTATGGTATTGATGGACCTTGGGCTAGTTATACTCAGTATGTATTAGATGGTAGTCGAAAAGGACTCACTGTCGGTAAAGGCTATGGTTCTCAAGAAGGGAAGCAGATCGTGTATGGCGGTTTGCGAATGGGAGGGCGTAGTTATTATGCACTCAATTTGCAAGATATGAGTAATCCAAAGTTACTGTTCCAAATATCTCCTGATGAACAGAAAACCTATTATAACGGTACAACTACTACTTATGCTGCATTAAGTAATATGGGCCAAAGTTGGTCTAAGCCGAGTATTGGCTGGGTAAATTGGAAGAAAAGCGATGGTAAAACTACTGAACGTAAACGAGTAATGTTTGTTGGCGGTGGTTATGATGAAGGCTATGAAAGTGATACCTATAACCCGAGCATTAGCCAAGGTGCAGGTGTATATATGTTTGACGCTGATAACGGTAAGCTCCTTTGGTGGGCTAGTGCTAAAGCGACTACAGCTCAAGGTGCCGAAGCTTATACTCAATCCAATAATTTAAAATATAGCGTAGTAAGTGAAATTCGTACCGAAGATCGAAATGGTGATGGTTTGATTGATCATCTTTATTTTGGTGATTTAGGTGGTCAACTATTCCGTATAGATTTAGATAACACTGCGGCAACAAATGCAAACTTTGCTAAGCCTCCACAATTATTATTGAATTTAAATAATGGTGCTGCTAGTCCACGTTTTTATGAAATGCCTGCATTTTCAGTGTATGACTATAATGGCACAACGTTTGCCGTTGTTTCTATTGGTAGTGGTAATCGTAGTAAACCCTTAGCTCAGTATGCCTCGGGCCAAGGTTATAATTATGATGCGGTATATAATATTTACGATAAAGATGTAGCAGATAGAAATTTATATAAAGCTGATTTTGTATATCAAACTCCAATCACAAATACTAATCAATTGGGGGAAATTACTAATTCAAATTGGAATACATATGATAATGGTGCAATCGCTTTACTTTCTGCTACCCGTGGATGGTTCTATCAATTTAAGTCGACCAATATTCAAGATGCTAAAGTGTTTTCAACACCAATCGTATTAAATCATCGTATGTTTGTTTCTACTTTTGATGGTGGAAAAGCAGGTATGTCTGGAGATTGTGGAGCAGGAGTAAAAGGCGAAAGCTTTTTAAATCAGTTCTGTATGCCTTTTGGACAATGTAGCCAATCTACTCTAGCAGCTGAAAATGTTAGTGTTCAGTGTGCGCCTGGTACAAGTTGTTCACAAGGGGCGGGTATTCAAGATACTACTGTTGTAGATGATGGTGGTAGCGGCGGCGGCGGCGGTGGTGGTGGCGGCGGTGGCGGTGACGGTAATGGAAGTACTAATAATAAGAACTATTGTGTAAATATGGGTAACCGTGGTGTCACCACTATCGGCGGTATTATTGCCTCTAGTAGTAGCAAAATGTGTTTAATACCACAGCGCTGGTATGTCCGTTAGGAAGGGATAGGTGATGAAACGTAAGTTCACGTATTCTTTGGGCTTCACTCTTATTGAGCTAATGGTTGTGGTCGTGATTGTTGCTATTTTTGCGGCAGTAGCAATCCCTTCATATCAGGCCTACGTTTTGCGTGCTGATGCTTCGCGTGCACAACAGCAAATGCAACAAATAGCAGTACAACTTGCTCGTCAAAAAGCTAGAAATTTTAATTACAAAGGCTTTTCTATGGGTGCTACATCACCTGTAAATTTGCCTATGGGAGCGACTGGTAGTGCTATTAAATATAAAATAACGGTACGCGATGGTGACGATACAACGAAACCTTTAACAGATCCTACGGCTTTAGGGCAAAACTGGGTGATTCGAGCAGAGGCTTCCGATCCTTATAATTTTACTTATTTGTTTGGTAGTAACGGATTACGTTGTAAAAATAAAGCCACTAGCAATGTTACTTATATAACTTGTGGCACTGGAGCTGAGACGTGGTAAATAAAATAAAGGGTTTTACCTTAATTGAGTTAATGATTGCTGTAGCAATTATTGCGATTATAGTAGCGATAGCTTACCCTTCTTACCAAGAATATATCCGCCGTACCAAGCGTGTGGAAATGCAAGCTACGCTGCAACAGCTTTCCATGCAGATTCAGCGTTATAAAATAGCTAATTTAAGAGTTAGTGGAGCAACCGCTTCAGCCTTAGGTGTCCGATCATCTTATCCTATACAAGGCACAGCTCTTTATACAGTAAATTTGACTCCAGTGACGGCAGGGGCTTTAAATGCTGAAACATGGATATTGACTGCGACACCGATTGCAAATACTCCACAATCTGGAGATGGGCATATCGTCTTAAATTATCGGGGTGAGCGTTGTTGGACAAAGGGAACCGATATTAACAGTGGTACAGCTTGCGTACCTTCTGCAACTTCGAATTGGGATGGCAAATAAATTTAAATTCAAAACTGCGGATAACTCAAAATTTAATCTTTCTTTCAGGGTGAAAATCACGTAGAATGTCGCCCTCTATGAAAGGGGTTTGAAGTGTTGCCGATGGTCGGCGCAGGGATAATCCGTAAGAATTATAAGGCTTTTATCATGGTTGTTATTCGTTTAGCACGTGGCGGCGCAAAAAAACGTCCATTCTATCAAATCGTTGTGACTGATAGCCGCAATGCACGTGATGGTCGTTTCATCGAGCGTATCGGTTTCTTTAACCCAACTGCACAAGGTCAAGCAGAAAAACTTCGTTTAGATGCAGACCGTTTTGCTCACTGGGTTTCTCAAGGTGCTCAACCTTCTGAACGTGTTGCTTCTTTAGCTGCTCAAGCTAAAAAAGCTACTGCATAATTTCTTGTAGTAGGTAGCCCATGACACCAACACAGAATGTTCCCGAAGATCGTATTCAGATTGGACAGTTACGTTCAGCTTATGGATTGAATGGGTGGCTCTGGGTGTATTCCAATACAGAACCTATGAGCAACATGTTTGACTACCTGCCTTGGTACATTGAGACCAAGGCCGGTTGGCAAACAATAGATGTAAAACGTTGGAAACCACATGGCAAAGGCCTAGTTGTCGCTTTAAAAGGTGTGAGTGATCGCACTGGTGCGGAAAGCTTGGTTGGCGCTAATATCTGGATTGCTAAATCTCAACTGCCAAAAGCAGATGTAGATGAGTACTACTGGTCAGATTTAAAAGGCTTAACAGTGTTAGGACTTGATGATGATGAACAGGAAGTTAAATTAGGGCAAATTCATGAGTTGTTTGAAACTGGAGCTAATGATGTGATGGTTGTACGCGCTACACCAGACAGCATTGATTCAGAAGAACGCATGATTCCTTGGCATAAAGATGTGGTACAACGCGTTGATCTTGAAGCTGGTCGCATTTACGTCAATTGGGGCGTAGATTATTAATCCTTTTTTAGAGGATTAACGCAGCAGGAAAATAGAGGAGTCTGCGGTGTTTTTTGCAGTCATTACGCTTTTTCCTGAAATGTTTGAAGCGATTACAGCCTACGGGATTAGCGGGCGCGCAGCAAAACGTGACATTGTGCAAGTGACTTGTATTAATCCACGTGATTTTGCTGAAGGGAGTTACCGAAGAGTGGATGAACGTCCATTTGGTGGTGGTCCTGGTATGGTAATGATGGCTGAGCCGTTGGCAAAAGCAATTAACCATGCCAAACAACTTGCTTCGCAAGCAGGGTGTGTTCATGTACCTGTGGTGTATATGTCTCCACAAGGCAAGACTTTAAATGAACAGGCAGTACAGCAGTTTGTTGATTATGACGGCTTAATTGTATTGTGTGGGCGTTATGAAGGTGTCGATGAACGTTTAATCCAGCATTATGTTGATCAGGAATGGTCAATTGGGGATTATGTTTTATCTGGCGGTGAACTACCTGCCATGGTGTTGCTTGATAGTATTATTCGCCGTTTGCCGAATGTAATGTCAGATGAGCAATCAGCGATACAGGATTCTTTTGTAGATGGTCTTCTAGATTGTCCGCAATATACTAAGCCAGACCAGTTTGAAGGGTTGGATGTTCCTGAAATTTTAAAGTCAGGGCATCATGCCAACATTGAAAAATGGCGCTTTTTGCAGCGATATCAACGAACTTTAGAACGCCGACCAGAGTTGGTAGAAAAAGTAGAGTTGACTAAGCAGCAGAAGAAATGGCTCAAAGATACATAAGAGAATGATGGTAATTCTTAATCACTATTCTCTGGAACGAAAGTTCTACAACAAGACGAGAAGCAATGCTTCGAGTTAGAAGCATAAGTCTATTTTTACTTTATAGATTTATGTGTACTTAAGGCTCTTTACGATTGTCGTAAAGGGAAAGTTAAACGGGTTGATATGCGCTTTAGCCTCTATCCCCAGCGGAAAATCAGACCTCTTCTGACTCCGCACATATGGAGATTCCCACAATGAGTGGTAAACATCCTTTAGTTCAAGCTGTTGAAAATGCACAGTTAAAAACTGACCTTCCTGAATTTGCTCCTGGTGATACAGTAGTTGTTCAAGTTAAAGTAAAAGAAGGTGACCGTGAACGTCTTCAGGCATTTGAAGGTGTTGTAATCGCTAAGAAAAACCGTGGTTTGAACTCTGCGTTCACAGTACGTAAAATTTCTAGCGGTGTTGGTGTTGAGCGTGTATTCCAAACTCACTCACCAGTTGTTGCTAAAATCGAAGTGAAACGTCGTGGTGACGTTCGTCGTGCTAAACTTTACTACCTCCGTGACTTGTCTGGTAAAGCTGCACGTATTCGTGAAAAATTACCAGCTCGTAAAGCGTAAGCTTATACCGAGTAAAAAAATGCGCCTTTTGGCGCATTTTTTTGTTTAAAAATTATAGTCCTTGAAGTTTTAAACGATTCGCATGTTGGCGGTAAACCGACACAGGATCTGCTGCAAAAATAGAACGTATCCCCATAATTTGATTAACTTCATCTAAATGATTCCAGTTGTAATCATCACGTATAGTTTTACCAAATTTAGCGCTACATCTAGAAACTAGTCCATCATTATCCCCAAATGGGTCGACAACCAGACTGCTTCCTGTTAATGCAATATCAAAAGGATCTAATGGGTTGGTTAGTGCTTTATTGCCAGAGAAGGAATACATATAAATGCCTTTCTCTTGATAAGCACCTTCACCACAAGAAGTGGTAGGAACACCCATAGGAAACTGGGCATTAAACTGTGCTGAGCCTTGAGTTGATAGGCTATGAGCACCAGCTAAAGAGTCATGCGGATAACTAGTTGGGTCTAGGCCTTCTGCCCAAGTAATGGCTGCTGAAAACCAGTTTACTAATGTTGCTAGTCCAGATAGAGGAGTGCCCTCAACGTTCAGGATGACATCTGCCATTGGAGATCCTTTGTGAGGTGCTCCGATAGTAGTAAGTGAAGCAACTTTCTCTGGCATAATACCAGCGACATAGCGAACTGTTGGTCCCCCGTGACTATGTCCGATCAAGTTGACTTTAGGCTTTCCAGTAATGGCAATAATTTCTTCTACTTGTTGGGCAAGTTGTTCTCCGCGAACTTCGGTTGAGTTAAACGGTGAAACCCTTGTTGCCCAGACATTTCCTCCGTTACGAGCAAGGTCAGGAAGAATCTGATACCAATAATCAAGACCAAGCGTATCTGTTCCAACTCTGCTAAAACCCGCCATACCATGGTTAAAAACTAATGGGTATTTGGTTTGGGCATAATTCGAGTAGACAAATGAGCTTTTTACTTGCTCTGCATTTGTGGCATGGGTTGCTGAAACACTCAGTCCTGAGAGCATTGCAGCACAGAAAAATATTAAGTTCCTTTTCATTTTTTACTCACTATTTTTATTTTGTATGAGCAGCAGCTTTTACTGCTGGATAAGGTTTGGCTAACTTCAAAATAGAAAAGCCTAGTAGTTAAATGGTAGTTCACCTCCTTGATCATGGACTTTTTCAAAAGTTTGAAGACGAAGTTGTTCCTGTGATGAGTTAAATTGTTGTTGGCGTAGTTGTTGAATTGCTTGATTTTTAGCACTATCGCTCATATTGCTATGCAGGACTTCATCACGCTGATTTAAGTAGCCTGTAACTCGCTGTTGCCAAGCATTACGCTGTGTATCTAAAGTTTCTAATCTTTGCGTTGCCTCGGCTCCAACAAGTGCTGTACGCATTTGCCGAAGTTCCTCTGCTGAGCCATTGCGTGCTTTAATTTGTTTGGTCAGGGTATGTAAATCATCAAGTTTTGATAGTTCTTGCAGGTTTTGTTGCCAATCTTGTGGTAGTTGCTCAAAGCGTTCTTTCAGTTTTTTAGCTTTTTCAATTTCGCTTAAAGATGAATCTTCTAAAATTTTCATACGATCTAACGTGTAGTTCTGATAGATATCTTCTGTTGAAAAGAGTCCTTCAATTTCAGGGGTAGAGAAAAAACGTTTTCTGATATCTTGAATTGAATTAAAAATCTTTTGAAAATAACTTTGATCTTGCTGTTTAGATTGAGGTGGTTGAATTTGTGCAAGTTGTTCGCGGTATTTTAAATAACGGGTCCACAAGTCAATAATCTGTGAGCGAGCTGGTTCTAAATACTGATCTTGTATAAATTTCTCAAAATGATTTTTAACCTGTTGTAAATTGGATTCCCCATACTGCGTAATAAAATATTCAAAGCAGTCCCGAGTTTGGCTATTTACAACTAAATGTTGAGAACTATCAATTTTTAACTGGCAGTTAACTTGGGTATCTTGCTGACTTTGGCTTAAATAAGCATTTCCACTTAACGATGAGTTTGAAGTGGTTTGAGGAGTAGATGCTAAGCTTTTTGCCTCATCCTGATTGAGCTGAGGTGAAGTATTTTTTGAGTCTGGGCTTAGCCAATATACACATGCAATGAGGCTCAAAATAAAAAATCCGAGCACACACCACCATATCTTTTTCTGCATCCTTTGCATAAAGATATCTTCCTTAAGTTTTAATTTGTTGTTTTTTTACTCGATCATTAATGTGCCATAAAATAAGTGAAAAGGCACCTAAATATTGTGAAAATATCTTGTCGAATTTGCTAACATGTCGGCACTTTTCTCTAGCTTTGTGTTCCAGTAAAAATGACGACAAAAAATCAAAAAATTTCTCGTCGCCATATCAGTGGTGTATTTCTTTTAAATAAACCATTAGGGCTTAGTTCAAACGCCGCTTTGCAAAAAGTGCGTTGGCTGTATCGTGCCCAAAAGGCGGGTCATACTGGCGCATTAGATCCATTAGCGACCGGTTTACTTCCTATCTGTTTGGGAGAGGCGACCAAGTTTTCACATTATTTGCTGGACTCAACAAAGCGTTATCAAACGACTGTTCGATTGGGACAAACGACAACAACTGGTGATGTAGAAGGCGACATTTTACAAGAACGTTCTGTTCCTGTTCTTAGCCAAGAGCTTATTGAGCAAACTCTAGAAAAATTTAGAGGTGATATTCAACAAGTTCCACCGATGTATTCGGCGTTAAAAAAAGAGGGTAAGCCGTTATATGAGCTTGCCAGAAAAGGGATCGAGATTGAACGTGAAGCGCGTCCAGTTACGATTTATGCTTTAGAGCTTATTGAGTTTACCGAAAATAGTATCACTCTGGATGTAACCTGTTCTAAAGGAACATATATTCGTGTGTTAGGTGAAGATATTGGTGAAGCACTTGGCTGTGGTGGTCATTTAACCATGCTTCATCGTATTCAAACTGGGCATTTTGAATTAATCCCAAGTTACACCATTGAATATTTAGAAAGCTTAACGGAAGAGCAAAGAGAAGCTTTGTTACTACCAGTGTATGCGCCAATTGATCATTTCTTAAAAATACAGGTTCCCGAAGGACGGGAAAAATATTTTTGCAACGGTTTAGAAAGCAATATTGAGCATTCTGCAGAAGCAGAAGTTTTGGTTTTTTCGGGTGAGCGCTGTTTAGGCTTAGCTGAGATTACCGATAAAAAACGGTTGGTACCTAAGCGTATCTTAAATTTGTAGTAGATGTAGAGTATAGAGCATGGGCATGGAATGGGACGTTATCCTAAGTTTGATCTTTTTTGCGTTTACTGCGGGAGCAATTGATGCTGCTGTTGGTGGCGGTGGACTCATCCAGATTCCCGGTATCATGAGCACTTTTCCAACCATGCAGACTGCTACGGTGATTGGTACAAATAAGGTCTCATCCATTTTTGGTACGGCATCGGCTGCTTACACTTTTGCAAAAAGAGTGAAGTTGCAGTGGAAGCTTTTAGCTGTCATTGCCATATGTGCTTTGATTAGCTCATTTGCTGGTGCAGCCTGTTTATCGCTTATTCCTCAATCTGTATTACGTCCTTTTGTGTTTGTAATGCTGATCGTAATTGCCATCTATACCTTGGTGAAAAAGAACTTTGGACAAGTTCATACTGAGCAAAAAATTACTACGAAAATGCTAGTTTTAGCAGGTATTGGTAGTTTGGCGATTGGTTTCTACGACGGTATTTTTGGACCGGGTACGGGTAGCTTCTTTATCTTTTTCTTTATCCGTTTTTTACAAGTCGACTTTTTACATGCTTCAGCATTGTCAAAAATCGGTAACTTCATGACTAACCTTGCGGCGTTGAGTTTTCTTATTCCGACTGGTCATGCTATTTTGCATATTGGTTTAATGATGGCGGCTGCAAACGTCATAGGTTCTATTGTTGGCGTGCGTACTGCGCTCAAATACGGTAGTGGTTTTGTTCGTATTATCTTTTTAATTCTAGTCAGTATTTTGATTTGCCGTTTAGGTTATCAAATTTTTGTGACGGGCTAAATTAAGTTTAAAAGTATGAGCTGACTCTCGCGGACAGTTCATACTTTTTATTTATCATCTAAAATTAGAAATATAAAAATCATTACAGAAATTTACTAGAAAGAAAACTGTGTAAAAAATAGTCTCATTTTAAGCTACGTAAACAATATAAATTTCAACGTATCATAAACCTTGAAATAAAAAAGATTTTTTAGCTAAAAAATGAGGAAGACAATGAATATTTTCGAAGCATTAAGAGAAAGCCATGAAAATCAACGAAACCTTTCTGAACAATTAATCCAAACACATGGTTTAACCGAAGAACGAAAAGAATTATTTGATACATTAAAAAATGAACTTTATGCCCATTCAGTTGCCGAAGACCGTTATTTATATATTCCTTTAATGTTTGATGATGTCGGTTTGGATATCACTCGCCATGCCTTAGCTGAACATCATGAAATGGATGAGTTGGTGGAGCAGCTCGAAAAAACCGATATGAGTAGCCCGAGCTGGTTAGCAACCGCCAAACAGTTAAGTGAGAAAGTCCATCATCATTTAAAAGAAGAAGAACATAAATTTTTCCAGCAAGCTGGAAAAATTCTTAAAGACAGCGAAAAAGAAACGCTGGGTAATAAATATTTAAAGGAATATAAAAAGTATAAAAAGCCGCAGTAAAGTAAACCTATGCAGCTTTTTTAGTACTTCTTAAAGTAACCCCAATAGAGGCTAGCATTACGCAAGCCAAAGCCACCCATTGCAGCAAGCTGATTTCTTCGTGAAGTAATAAGAAACCCGTTAATGCTGCTAATGCTGGTGCCAAACTCGTTAGAGTACCGTAAGTTAATTTATTGAGTTGTTTGAGTGCCATTAAGTCGAGGGCATATGGTATAGCTGTGGCTAAAACAGCAATAAGTAGGGCTTTACCCCAATACTGTGTTTCAAGTAATGCAGGAGCATTATGCCAAATCCCAATTGGCAATAAGGCAAGTGCAGATACACCGATCCCAATTGTTAAGGCGTGCATCCCTATATTTTGAGTTACAACTTTTTGCCCAAAATAAATATAGAAGGCCCAACACAGTCCTGCACCTAGTGCACAGGCTGCCCCAACATAGGAAAAGTGGTGCTGTGCTGAATCTTGCCAAGGTACCATCAGGGCAATACCTAACATAGCAAGTGCTACCCAAATATAGTCACTCTTTTGTTTGATAGACAGTAGAGCTAGGCCTAATGGACCAATGAATTCTAAGCCTACGGCAATCCCTTGAGGTAATTTTCCAAGAGACGTATAAAACAAAATATTCATTATCCCTAAAGATGCACAATACATTAATAAATCGCGCCATTTTAAATAGGGTAATCGAGACCAAATTTTCCACGAACGAAACATGACCGCAACAATAACAGTCGCAAAACTTAATCTTAAAATAGTAACGGTAAGTGGGTCTAAAGCTGCGATAAGCTGTTTGGCAAATGAAGCACTGATTTGATATGAAACCATCGACAAAATCATATACAGCACAGCAATAATTGGAAGATTTTGCATGGAAATACCTTAGCGCTTCATTTGATATTTAAAAAAATAATAGTAGTGAATTATAGCCAATACTACGTTTCAACCAGCAGATTTTATAGCGTTAACCAGCTGTTTTTTCACGTTGTTGGCGGGCTTTTTGGGTGGTTATGGTACAACCGATAGAAGCAGTAATAATAGTTGCAAGTGCCAACCATTGGTTCCATAACAGATATTCCCCTAGGAAAATAAAACCAGAAAGTGCCGCAACTGCGGGTTCTAGGCTCATCAATGTTCCAAAACTTAGAGGGGTTAAACTGCGTAGGGCTAACATTTCTAAAGAAAAGGGAAGTGCACTGGCCAAAATGGCTAAGCCAATAAAATAAAATAGATAAGGTAGTTCTATCACTTGACCAATCGAGCTTGAAAAAAAGGTAATAGGTAATAAGATGCATGCACCTACTGTCATACCTAAACAGACAGTATGATTGCCTGAAATACCAGAGGGTTTTTGTCCGGCAATAATATAAAGCGCCCAACATGCACCCGCACTCATTGCAAATAGAACCCCAACCCAGTCCAGACCATGAGCCTGATTAAAAGGAAATAATAAAATGAGTCCAAGAATCGCAAAAGTGACCCAGACAAAATCATATTTTTGGCGTGCGTGGTACAGTGCCACACTTAAGGGACCAATAAATTCAAAGGCGACTGCAATACCAATAGGCAAACGTTCAAGAGATAAATAGAAAAGGGCATTCATGCCTGCAAGAGCAAAGCCATAAGCCAAAATCGCTTTCCATCGAACCTGATTAAAATTAATTCGCCAAATTTTAAAAATTAAAGCCAGAATACATGCTCCAATACATAAACGCATTGCAGACACTGTCAAAACGGGAAAGCTCTCAAACAAAACTTTAGCTAAAGATGCGCTACTTTGAACGCTTAACATGGCAAGAATAAGAAAACCCAAAGCATGTAGTTGAGATTTCTGGCTTAAAGTGGACATTTTATTATTAGATCAATTGGTATACTTTTCACATGATAATGTAAATGCCCATAAAAAAGCCACAGACATTGCTGTGGCTTTTAAATTTACAGTTCGTATTAGAACAATACGCGCACGCGAATTGTACCTTCAACTTCATGCAACATATCTAAAGCTTCGTGAGAAGCAGAAGCGTCAACGTCCATTACAAGGTAACCGATGTCACCTTTAGTCATGAGTGACTGACCAGAAATGTTGATGCCTTGTTCAGCAAACAAGTTGTTGATTTTAGACAATACACCCGGTACGTTTTTGTGGATGTGTAATAAACGGTGTTGACCAGCAGTTAATGGTAACGCGATTTCTGGGAAGTTTACCGCAGAAAGCGTCATACCCTTGTCAGAGTAAGCAACGAATTTCTCTGCTACTTCTAAACCGATGTTTGCTTGCGCTTCCATAGTTGAACCACCAACGTGAGGCGTTAAAATCACGTTGTCTAAACCGCGAAGTGGAGATTGGAATTCTTCACCATTTGCTTTTGGTTCTTTCGGGAATACGTCAACCGCTGCACCAGCAATATGACCAGACTTGATTGCATCAGCTAAATCTTCAATCACTACACATGTACCACGTGCAGCATTTAAGAAGATCGCGCCTTCTTTCATTTTCGCAAATTGTTCTTTAGTGAAGAAGTTACGTGTAGACGGAACATCTGGTACATGCAACGTTACAACATCTGCAGTTGCTAAAAGTTCATCTAAAGAACCAACTTGGCGAGCATTACCCATTGGTAACTTAGTGACTGCATCATAATAAATAACATGCATACCCATGCTTTCAGCAAGAACTGAAAGTTGAGAACCGATGGAACCGTAACCCACAATACCTAAAGTTTTGCCACGAGTTTCGAAAGAACCCACAGCAGATTTGTCCCAACCACCACGATGACAAGCCGCCGACTTTTCAGGAACACGGCGAAGAAGAAGAATTGTTTCAGCAAGTACAAGCTCTGCAACCGAACGCGTATTTGAATACGGTGCGTTGAATACAGGAATACCACGTGCCATCGCTGCTTTAAGATCAACTTGGTTTGTTCCGATACAGAAACAACCTACTGCGATCAATTTGTTTGCAGCTTCGAAAACTTCTTCAGTCAATTGAGTACGCGAACGAATACCAATAAAGTGAGCATCTTTAATTGCTTCTTTAAGTGCTTCGCCTTCAAGAGCAGTTTTACGATAGTCAATATTGGTGTAACCCGCAGCGTTTAAAGTATCGACTGCGTTTTGGTGAACGCCTTCTAACAAAAGGAAACGGATTTTATCTTTAGGTAGTGAAAGATGTTGGCTCATTACGGCTCCGCTACAAAGGCCAAATTTGGTGGCGGTATAATAACATATTGGGCAGTGCTATAGATATTTCGTTTATACCATCGCCTTATGGCAATTTTAGCTATGTCTAATCACTTCTGTTTATGGCTTGTCGAGTGTTTCAAAATATGCTTGGCAGATTAATAAAGCATGTTTTTATCTGGAAGCCTTATAAAAACGCATTTATTCGCGTTAAACATGTTTTGTATTGACAGTATCTCTATTCTGAACTTTATCGCTTGTGCGGATACATGTAGAATATAGGAGTTCCTTGAACATTATGGCTTTGCTCAGGTGAAAACCTTGAGAATATGAAGTCATAGTCCCACCATAGTTTACTTCTTGCTAGGTCTGCAAACGATGAATGCTCCAGTCGCTTTAACACCTGAGTTACTCACCCAATTAACAGCAATCGTCGGTGAAAACCGTATTAAAACTGATGCTGATAGTCTCGAAAACTGGGGTAAAGATCATACCAAGCATTTTAATCCGAACCCATTGGTCATCGTTTTCCCATCGACCACTGAACAAGTTCAAGCTGTTGTGAAGCTTGCGAACCAGTTTAATGTTGCGATTACACCCTCTGGCGGTCGTACTGGTCTCTCTGCAGGTGCGGTAGCAACCAATGGTGAAATTGTCATTAGCATGGACAAAATGAACCAGATTCTTGAGTTCTTCCCAGCAGACCGTATGGTACGTGTTCAGGCTGGTGTTGTGACTGAACAATTGCAGAATTATGCAGAAGAACAAGGTATGTATTACCCAGTGGACTTTGCATCAGCAGGTTCTAGCCAAATAGGCGGTAATATCGGTACCAACGCTGGCGGTATTAAAGTCATTAAATACGGCATGACACGTAACTGGGTACTTGGTTTAACCGTTGTTACTGGTAAGGGTGATATTTTACGTTTAAACAAAGGCATGGTTAAAAATGCCACTGGTTATGCACTACAGCATTTGTTTATTGGTGGTGAAGGTACTTTAGGTTTAGTGACTGAAGCAGAAATTAAACTTGAGCGTCAACCACAAAACTTACAAGTTTTAGTTTTAGGTGTTCCTGATTTTGATGCAGTAATGCCTGTATTACATGCCTTCCAAAAAGACATCGACTTAACTGCATTTGAGTTCTTTGGTGAACTTGCAATGCAAAAAGTTTTAGATCATGGACATGTACAACGCCCATTTGAAACTCAATGCCCGTTCTATGTATTACTTGAGTTTGAAGCTCCATATGAACCGATTCTCGATAAAGCAATGGAAATTTTCGAGCATTGTATGGAGCAGGGTTGGGTACTTGATGGCGTAATGAGCCAGAGCCTTGACCAAGTAGAAAGCTTATGGCGTTTACGCGAAGATATTTCTGAATCAATCGCGCCGTTCACTCCATATAAAAATGATATTTCAGTATTAATTACTCATGTACCTGCATTTATTCGTGAGATTGATGCGATTGTTCAAGAGAACTATCCTGACTTTGAAATTTGCTGGTTCGGTCATATCGGTGACGGTAACTTACACTTAAATATTTTAAAACCTGAAAACTTAACCAAAGATGAGTTTTTTGCGAAGTGTCAGGTGGTGAATAAATATGTGTTTGATACCGTGAAAAAATACGATGGTTCAATTTCTGCCGAGCATGGCGTAGGTATGACTAAAAAGCCATATTTGGAATATTCACGTTCACCTGAAGAAATTGAATATATGAAAGCTTTGAAAAAAGTATTTGACCCAAATGGCATTATGAATCCGGGTAAATTATTTGATCTTTAATGCTTGATTGAATAAAAGAATCTCTGTTAAAAGCGTATCGAAAGATGCGCTTTTTTATTAAAAGCTCTATTTCTTGTACGCTTTCCAACCCGTCAGAATATGATAAATCAACGGTAAAAGACTAAGAGCAAAAAATAAACAAAGTCCAATGGCCCACACAGGTAAATCCCTTGGATTACCTAAAAAGAAATAGGCAAAAATAGAATAAGACAACATCGAAAACATCGCCATTGTTCCAAGTGGAAGCGTGACTTTAAAAATTAACGTGCTAGCAAATGTTTTGTAGGGTTCCATGTCGCGCTTTAGACTATAGGCAATAATCATGAGCAACACATAACCTAAAATAAACAGCATAAATAAAGCGGCTGCAAACAATAGAATTGTTCGCCAGCTCTTTTCTTGTGCGGTGTGATCACCTGATTCATAAACAACAGTAATATGTTCACCAACTATAGGTACATCACCAGAGCGAACTGAATTATCTAAAGTTAGAGTTCTGTTTTGATTATCTTTAAATTGAACCTGAGCCGTATGCATGAGTGTTTTAGTTTTATATTTACGCCCATTTGAGTCGGTACGTTCAGTATCTACCCATTCAGAAGTATAACTCACTACAGTTGCATCGTAAGTTGGTTTGGTTACTAAGCCGTAGACTGCTTGAGAAACCCAATAAGTAAATGGGAAAAATAAAGCACTAATACTAAAAACCACGGCAAATAAATAAGCAAATTCAAACTTACTACTTTTACGATTTTTAGCTAAACGCTTGACCCAAAACTTGGTGAGTACAAATGACCAAATCATCAAAAATGCAACGACCACCAAGAAAACTTGCCCCGCATATGTCAGTTGCATAATGATCCTATTTGTTATGTGTAATAGAAATTAATTTTATCAAACGATTGTCGTTAAAGTTGAGTGAGTAAGAACAATTATTTGATCTGTAAAAGAGTAGCTATCCTTAGAACTACATAGTTTCTACAGAGTAACCGAGCAAGGCATAGCATCATAAAGCTATGCCTTTTGTTTTTGGTGATAAAAATGCAACGTTTATTTTTAATTTCAGCGCTCTGTGCTGGACTTTTCACTGGGTGTGCGACGACCAGTAAATTAATTCCTTTTGTGGGCTCCGAAACCCCGATGCAACAAGTTCTTAAAGCTCAACCTGAGATCGTAAAAGAGCACAATAATACCTCAGTTCAGCAAGTATTTAACCGGGTAGAATCTCCAACAGTTTCCCGTATTACCGTTATCCAAACAGGTTTAATGGATGATTCTGTTTCTGCAATCCGAACAGAATATTCATTTAAGCTGGTTGATGAAAAATGGCAATTGCAAAATAAGCAAAAGAGCTATCAATGCGCGAGAGGAAAAGGCTCTAGAGGTTTTCAAACCCAACTTTGCTCTTAAAAATAAAAAAGACGATAAATATATCGTCTTTTTTAATGCATTAAATTATACGCCGCTTTCTAAAATTTTAATTTTGACATCAACGACATCGTCTTTAACGGCTGCATGATGCGCTTGCATATGCGGTGTAGCTAAATGAGCTTCAAGATGAGCCACACTTTCCCATTTTTCTAACATGACAATCGTGTCAGGCTCTTGAGTCTGGAAGCTCGCATTTGATTTGTGGTCAACTAAAGGTTCATAACCATGGCAACCATCTTCTGCTAAAACAGTTGGAATGATTTTTTGAAATGCATCCAATACGTTCTGGCGATGCTGTCCACCCGATTTAGTACGAATTTCCGCAATAATGGTTAGCATGGATTTCTCCTTATTAGGCTGCTGCAAATACAGTATTTAAGTGTGCTTTATATTCTTCAACATAACGATCAACGTTAGGCATTTTAATTACGTCATTTACGATAAATGTCGGAAGGGTACTCATGCCTAAGAACTGGTTGGCTTTGTGAAATGGTAAATAAACACCATCTACACCTACGCCGTGGAAGAATTGATCTGCATCTTCAAATGCTTCCATTGGAGCATTCCAAGTCAATGACAGCATATATTTTTTGTCATGAATTAGACCACCTGAACCATATTTTTTTGAGGCATCAGAACGGCTACGGCCATCACTTGCATAAAGTGAACCATGACCTGTCGTAAATACATCATCAATATATTTTTTCACAGTCCAAGGTGCACCCATCCACCAACCTGGCATTTGATAAATCACGACATCGGCCCATAAGAATTTTTCTACTTCGGCTTCTGCATTGTAGTCACTATCTGCACGAGTCACTTGAACTTCATGGCCCAGTTCAGTGAGATGGTCGGTTGCCAATGCCGTGAGTGTGTCATTTAATTCACCATTTGAATGGGCAAATTGTTTGGCGCCATTAATCACTAAAATATTGCTCATGAGAGTTACTCTAATTAAATTCCTAAATTGATGCATACTTTAGTGAACTTACTCTTAGAGAAAAATGCAGTAATTGGAAAAATATTATTGATTAAAAGTCACTAATATGAGTTTGATGCATCAGTTTCTTTCTCACTTTAAAGATAAACCTTTTACAAAGTTGAACGGAAAAAATTGTTTCTAGTCTTTAGCATCAAAGTGAAGTTGTGGCGGAGTTGAGTATGAAAAAAATTGGTTTACTCATGATGTGTAATTTGTTGATTCTGAGCGCATGTACACCGAATACAAACCCGCCTACACCCCAAGCCAATAGTCCGATACAAGCAGTTTTGATTGATCAACCAAACCTTTTAAATAATGCGAGTAATTTAAGTATTTCACAACAAATGAATGCTTTGGATGATGCCTCTAATGCACAAGTAACTATTTTACAAACTGTGCCTAGCGAAGATGCTATATCAAAAACACGTACCGAATATTTATTAAAACGTGATCAAACCGTTTGGAAAATCGTAAATAAAAAACAAAGTTATCAATGTAAAAAAGGACAGGAGACAACAGACTTCCAAGTCAATCCTTGTCCTTAAAGTCCAATTTTAATTAAAGATGTGGATAACTTTAAGGTTATTCACAATATAAAAATGAGTTGATGCTAAGCAAAATATAGAATTTTAAATGGATGAGACTGTCCGATTGCTGATCAATATAAAAAGTGATATTGTGTCATCCGGAAATTAAGCCAAATGGTAAAAAATTACCGAATCTCACGTCATACATTTTTTCTTGTCTTAGACACCTTGTGAATACGGTGTTTCACATTCTAAACATGCACTCTCACGGCATATAACAACTTAACTAAAGATTGACTGACCATACTGTCATCGTCATGACTACATTATTTATTTCAAAATGTAGTTGTTGAGACATTTTGGCCGCTATTTTGAAGTGTACAACTCATGAATAATATTCAAACGACGGCGTTGAACCGTACAACGTTGATGTTTCCTTTAGCTTTAGTGCTATTTGAATTTGCGGTTTATATTGGTAATGACCTGATTCAGCCAGCGATGTTGGCAATTACTGAAGATTTTGGTGTAAGTGCAACTTGGGCACCCTCTTCAATGTCATTTTATTTATTAGGTGGTGCATCTGTTGCATGGTTACTTGGGCCTTTATCAGATCGATTAGGTCGTAAGAAAGTTCTTTTAACTGGTGTTTTATTTTTTGCCTTGTGTTGTTTTTTAATTTTATTAACGCAAAAAATTGAATACTTTCTGACATTACGCTTTTTACAAGGTATTGGGTTAAGTGTAATTTCAGCAGTGGGCTATGCGGCAATTCAGGAAAATTTTGCCGAGCGTGATGCCATTAAAGTCATGGCACTCATGGCAAATATCTCATTGCTTGCACCCTTGCTCGGACCTGTACTTGGAGCCTTCTTAATTGATTATGTGTCTTGGCACTGGGGCTTTGTGGCTATTGCTTTACTTGCACTGCTGAGTTGGGTTGGTTTAAAGAAACAAATGCCGAGTCAGAAGGTGAGTGTAACCAAGCAGCCTTTTAGCTATCTTTTTGATGACTTTAAAAAAGTATTTAGCAATCGGCAATTCCTTGGTTTAACGCTAGCCTTACCGCTTGTAGGTATGCCGCTTATGCTTTGGATTGCGTTATCGCCCATTATTTTGGTTGATGAACTCAAGCTAACCAGTGTGCAATATGGCTTAGCTCAATTCCCAGTATTTTTAGGTTTGATTGTAGGCAATATCGTTTTAATTAAAATTATTGACCGTTTGGCTTTAGGTAAAACAGTCCTAATTGGTTTACCGATTATGCTCACTGGTACACTCATTTTAATATTAGGTGTTGTCTGGCAAACCTATTTAATTCCTTGTTTGCTTGCGGGCATGACACTCATTTGCTTTGGTGAAGGAATTAGTTTCTCAGTCTTGTACCGCTTTGCACTGATGTCATCTGAAGTATCGAAAGGAACTGTGGCTGCTGCTGTTTCAATGTTATTGATGACGAGCTTTTTTGCAATGATTGAGTTGGTGCGTTATCTCTATACTCAATTTCATTTATGGGCTTTTGTCTTATCTGCTTTTGCATTTATTGCGCTGTGGTTTACTCAATCACGTTTAGCTTTAAAACGGGAAATGCAGGAAAGAGTTGCACAAGACTTATATTAAAAAAATACCGGAATTTATATTCCGGTATTTTTTTATATTACTTAATCTCTTGCTCTAAAAGTTTACCTTTTAAGGTTAAGAGTTCAGGCAAGGTTTCTAATAGTAAGCTCATTTGTTTTAAAACAAGAGTGTAGCTTTCTGAAAAGTGCTCATGAGTTGTTAGGCTTTGTATTTGCTTCAAAGTTTGCTCAAGAAAATTAAAATCAACAGAAACTTGTTCAAATAAACTTTGGTTAAGAATTTGCTGACAATCCAGTAAAAGCTGTAATACCTGTTGATCCTCAATTTTTTGTCTTTGGCTGCCTAATGCTGCGACATAACTCAACTGGCTATGACTATAAACTAGATAACGAAAGGCATAATGAATCAGCTCTGGTTTGGGATTGGGCTCAGCACTTAAGCTCGAAATCATATTCGACAGCTCAATTTGTGCGTTATGTGCAGCGCGGCGAATTCTGCGATATTCAATGTCCTGATTTTTACCATGCTGATATTGCTCAACAATTACATTGAAATAATCCAGTGTGGCTTGGCTACTTTTTTTAATATTTTTTGGAATATTACGGAAGTTCCAGTCTGGCCATATAAAGTTAACAGCAAGCCATGCAATAAAGCAGCCTAATAAGGTGTCGATTAGGCGAGGTAAAATAATACTGAAACCTGCGCCTTTTAAGTTGAAAATGAGCAATACCATTAAGGTTGCCATCAGCGTTGCCAACGCATATTTCTTCTGGCGCAAGTAGAAAAAGCTAACTCCACAAATAATGGTGAGAATGAGCTGACCTTCAATGCTTGGAACAAAATACAAAATGGGAATACCCAATAAAACACCAAGTAAAGTTCCAATCGTTCTGAGTTTTAAACGGCTTTTCGTTGCAAAGTAAGTAATTTGGCAAACAAATAAACTGGTGAGTAAAATCCAGTAACCGTGTTGGGCAAAAGGTAATAATGAAATAACGTAACCTGCGGCGAACACGACTGCAATTCGTATTGCATGTCTAAACAGGGCCGATTGTGGAGTCAGTTGCTGGCGAATTTTTAAAACAAGATCTGAAAAATCTTGAATATCGTCATCAAGTAAATTGAGGTGATCTTGCTTGTTTTGACTTAGTGTTTCATTAAACGGCTGAGCATATTGAAGTTGTTCAAACTGTTCATGCATGCCTTTTAGATTATTAAAAATCAGCTTTAAATTTTTAACTTCAAAATTTTGAGGATGCTGTTGTATCCAGTCTTTTAAAGAACTTTCCAGATGGTTTAAAACGATTTGCCCTTCTTGAGAAGGTTGATATTGCTGGTTATGCAAAATACATTGGGCTAAATCATGGCAAGCTTGGGCTTGTAAACGCAGATTTTTCTGAAAACGGAAAATGAGATCGCTACGGCTAAAATTTTGTTGAATATGCTCGTAGTGTAGATAATTAGAGGTAGCCTGCTCATGTATATCGCGGGCAAAAAAGTACAGGTTTAACCAATAAATACTTTTATTACTGACTCTTGATGCCTTAAGACGAGTCAGTAGGGAACTACGTATTTGGTTAAGACTTTGCGCGACTTGCGTATTTTGGAGTGATAATTCAAATAAAAGCTGTTCAACATTTTCTTTATTGTCTGGATCGAACAAGCGTGCTTTAGCTTGAAGTAAGGCAGAGATTTCTTCAAAAATTTGCGAAAGTTTATCTTGTAAAGGAAGTGTTGGTTTTAAAAGAAAAAATAAAATAGATGTTAGGCCGTACCACAGTGCGCCATAGACAAAATAGGTAGGCTGTTGGTACCAGTGAGCATATTCTCCTAAACCAAACATGCTGTAAATCGAGAGTAAAATCGTACCAAAAGAAATGGTGGCGTATCGCTGACCTAAGGCTCCCAATAAAATGAAACAAGCGCTTGAAATTGAAAGATATAAAATAAATAAAAATTTATAAGGTGCTAAAAAACCAAGAATAGTGCTGACAGTAAAAAAGAGTATGCAGACATACAGCAGGTTACGTAATCGAAGGCTTAAGCGATCATCAAAATCGGTAAGTGCAGCGGCAATCGCACCTAATGTCACAGGAACGATGAGCTCGTTATGACCTAACTCTAGTAAGCCTAAGGTTGTGCCGGTGAGTACAATTAAAATTTGCAGACAGTAAATTAAAATTGAATTCGCTTTAAAACGATTGAATAGTTGAGTCAGATAATTCACGGCTTTTTTCTAAATGAGAGGATACGTGATAAGGGGTATTTAATTTTTTATTACTTGAAAAATATTATGCGTTTTGTCTAAAAAAGTCAGTTAATTTTTTAAGATTTTATAATAATTAAGTGATCTAAACTGCTTAATAAAATAGCAAAATTGTGGATATCTTTTTAGATACCCACAATTTAAAAAAATGACAAATTATTGAATTACACCACAGGCAATTCGCGCTCCACCACCACCTAGAGGTAGAGGAGAGTCTGAATAGTTATCTCCGCCAGCATGGATCATGATGGCGCGACCTTGAATGTCAGCAAGTTTTAAACGTGGTGCAATAACAGCGGTGGTAGCTACACCATTATTATCAACAACCAATGCTGGTAAGTCGCCCAAGTGTCCTGTAGTTGGCGTACCATGATGTGGCGCTTGATTAGGGTTATAGTGACTACCTGCAGCTAAAGCTGCACCTGGTTTTCCATCTTTAACAGCAGGGGCACACGATGCATTTTCATGAATATGGAAACCGCGAGTGCCGCTTGGTAAATCTGCTAAAGCAGGGGTAATAATCAGGCCTTTATCACTGTCTTGAAAGCTAATTGTCCCGATTTTTTTACCAATCCCACTAGCTGTTACTTCATTCACATCGACTACTTTTTTGGTATGCATGGTCGTTAATGCATGAGTCGTTTCCGATACTGTTTTGCTGACCGTGCTACAACCGACTGTTAATAAAGCTGTGAGTGCACATACTGCACTCATTTTATTTAATATTGGCATTATTAGATGTCCTTATAGATATAAATCTGATTTTTTTATTCAAGCAAAGGCGTGTAAACCCTACAAGTTAATTTAAATAGTCACTTTGTATCCTGAAACATTTTTAAATCATTGGCTTAATTTTTAGATGGTGGTAAATCATCATCCGAATCATAAATCATGGTTGTTTTTGGCATTGGTTCAGGATCAATTGTTTCATGAAGCCATTCACGCCAAATCGCTAATAAAACAGCTAAAATAACAGGGCCAATAAATAAACCAACTAAACCAAAACTCGCAATACCACCCAACACACCAAACATAATGAGTAAAAATGGAATTTGGGTCGCACCAGAGATTACGAGTGGACGAATCACGTTATCTGAACTACTTACAATCAGAACACCCCATAAAACCACGCCGATGGCTTCCATGGTTTGTCCTTGCGAGAACAACCATAGACCAACGCCTAAATAGGAGACTGGGGTGCCGAAAGGAATGAGTGCTAATAAGAACGTCGCAATCGTGAGTACCATCGGATTGGGTACACCCGCTACGAAATAACTTAATCCAGCAAGGACTGCTTGAGCAATTGCAGTTAAGCCAACACCATAGACAACAGCACGCGTTGTTTCTGAAATCGTATCTAGATAATGGTGAATACGTAGGCCAATCACCATTTCTAAGGCTTTACTTACTTGAGTTAAGATGTTGTGACCATCACGATAAAAGAAGAAAAGCGTTAAAATTGCAAAACCAAGTTTGACGATATTTTTACTAATTTCATTGAGTAACACTCGCCCATAACTTAAATGGCTTTGTACCCACGCTGCAATACTCTGAATCGTGCTGTTAGGGTCGGTGTTTATATCGTTTAGTGTTCGGCTTATTTCTTTACCAATAAAAGGAAGATTTCTAATGAAATCAGGTACGCTTAAATGACCAGAAAAAACTTGGCGCTGTAAATCAAGATAGAGGTTGCGGCCTTCATGTTGCAAAATAAAAATAGCGCATATAAGGGGAACACCAACAACTAAAATGACTAAGCTAATCATGACGGTAGCATTTAAATTATTACGATTTTCTCCAAAAAAACGTTGGATTCTTAAATAAATAGGCCAAGTCATGTAGGCAATAATGGCAGCCCAAACTACAGGTACAATAAAGTACTTCAGGATGTTAAATCCTAAAAACATCAGGATAAAAAACAGCCCAAACAATAAAACGCGCTGTAAAGTAGGAGCGTATTGATGCACGACCAAAAATTCTCTAATTTTTTAAATAGGGTGAGGCCATATTAACTGAAAAATGACCTGAGGCAAATTTTAGGCAGAAATGCTAATGCACACATTCCTGCTCAACAAAAATAAAAAGTTATTTTTAGAACCACTCAGATTTATCTTCAATCAGTTTATTTAAAAGCGGCTGCCACTGGCTTTGAATTGCAATAAAGTTTTTTTGTGGTTTATCAAACACACTCAAACCTTGCATTGCTAAGCTGCCATAAGCACTACGCTCTGCAATCCATGCAATTGGTTCATGTTCGATTTTTTCAAAAAATTGCTGAATGTCTTTTGAACTGGCGCTGTTCGGTTTAACCCGATTTGCAAGCAGTAAAATTTGTACTTTACCTTTGCGAATACGCTTAATGTCTTGCAAATGCTTGAGAAAACGACGTGTACTATCGATATCAAAAAATGAAGGCTGAAGTGGTGTAATAATGGCATGAGCTTCGCTGACTAACTGTTCAGCATGATCACCCGAAAGAGCGCCCGGTGCATCAATAATTAGATAATCTAAATTTTTAGGCGCATCACCAATCGATTTTTCGTGACGCCAATCTAGGCTTTGAATCGCAGCTACGCTTTCTGGACGTTGCTTTAACCATTGTAAAGAAGATTTTTGGTTATCAGAGTCTGCTAATGCTACTTTATATCCTTTTTGTGCCAAAGCTGTTGCCAACGTAATGGCTGTCATGGTTTTTCCGCATCCGCCCTTTTGATTTGCAATAAGTATCGTTTTCATAAATCCAATTATTTTCAGCAGCACATGTGTTTATGTTTTATACCTTAGCATCTTTTTATAAGAAGTAGATGACCACCTTTGACAAAAGTTTAAGCTACTCCGTAATTTTAGATATGATTGCTCATCTATCGCGATGATATGTATTTGTTAAGGAAAATTTATGTCCGTATGGCTGGCCATGCTTATAGGTGCTGGTATTGGTATTATTATCACTACACTCATTTTATCAAATACCCGTAATGGTCGAATCAAGGCTGAATACGAGCAATATATTGCGGAGTTAGAGCTTGAGCATCAACAGGCATTAGCGCAGGCACAAAAACGGAGTGTGAATACAAGCCGCGCCGTATTAAAAGGTAAAATGGCAGAACAATTTGCTCCGATTTTACCTGAGTTTCAATACTTGCCGAGTGATGCCAAGTTCTTGGGTGATCCGGTTGATTACGTTATTTTTGATGGCTATACCGATTTTAGAGATGGGGACGGGACTGCTGAAGATATTCAGATTATTTTGCTTGATATCAAAAGTGGTGGAGCGCGTTTGACCAAAGGGCAGCAAGCAATTGCTCAAGCAATAAAAGAAGGAAAAGTTCGTTTTGAAACGTTACGAATTGATTTTGAAGATTAACAATCTATTTAATTAGGCACAAAAATAGACGAAATTGATCTGTATTGTTACTAAATTCCGATATTTTTTTCATCGCTTAGAGCTACCATAAATTAGAGATCTACTGCATTTGATCTAGCAATATTTGAGGTATAAAGCGATGAAAAAACAACATGTAATGATAGGCTTATTGGCCTCTTTATGTATCAGCTCAGCTTTTGCTTCGACGGCATCTACTTCTGGTGAATATAATATTGCAAATGGTTTGTTACCGATTGAAAAAGATCAATCGATTTCTGTATTACAGCCATTCCAAGGCAATTTTAGAATTTTAGGTTCAAAAATTTATAAAAATGATGAACAAGCTAAGTTTTCACCGATTGATTATGCGGTAAGTTGGGGGCTGTTTGCTCAACCAGATATTGCTCGTACCATTTCAGTGAAACAATATGACCGTTATTTAAACTGGAAAATTCCTAAATTACCTGTTCCAGCAGAGCAAGCAATGCAAATGGTGTCTAACATGCACATCATTCCTGCAAGCCCTCAGATTGCTCAGCAAATCAAACAAGTTAAACGCGGTGACTTGGTTTATCTCAAAGGTGAATTGGTCGAAATTAAAGACAAAAATTTAGTTTGGCGATCATCTTTAACTTCAAGTGATACAGGTGACGGTGCTTGTGAGTTATTCCGTGTTCAATCGATTCATTGGGTTGAAAAACAAAATATATAAATTAAAAAGCCTTCTCAATCAGAAGGCTTTTTATTGGACGTTATAAAATTAATGCTGCTGTGAGGCTTTCCAGTATTTCAACTGGTTTTGTGCTTGTAAGTAGTCAGCAAGTTGATTGACCTGTTCATCTTTATTGGCTTGTTTATCATTGATGTGTTTTTCTTGATTTTCCCAATATTGATAAAGCAAGCCTTGGATATAACGACCTTGTTCAGTTTTTAAATCGAGGTCTTTTAACATGGTCAATGCTGAGCGTACATTATCAAGCGTACGTTTTTGTTCAAATTCTGTGGTGAGCGTTCCTGCCTCATGCATTTTTTCTAGCTCAGTTTCCATTTCATCACTCATTTCAGTAAAGCGACGGTCATAGTCCTCTAATAATGCAATGTCATGCGCATCGTCAGCAGTGGCCGCGAACTTTTTAACTGGTCTTTCATTGAGCTTTTCCATCACCTGATCGGTAGATGAATTTGTCTGATGTTGTTCGGTCTTTGCTGGCTCATCTGCTTTTTTACAAGCAGTCAATAATAGGCTAGAGCTGAGCAAAGACATTAAGATAATATGAGGCGTTTTTTTAAACATAGCTTTCAACCGAACCTATTCTCTATTATTTGATGACGTACTTTTCTGAAAGTGATATGCATATGTGACATATGGAAAATCAATCTGATCTTGTGGGCCTAGCCCTGTAAAATCATAAACAATTTTTTCAAACTGAGCTTTGAGCTGTAATTGATCTTTTTCGGTCATTGCTGCAATAAAACTTGTAGAGAGTAATCTTTTACTCACCACTTGTTCGACAGTACCATGCTGTGATTGCGAAAAAGTTTCTAAGCTATCAAAAGTAAATAAATTTTGACTTTCAAAAACCTTTTTCCACTTTTCACTATGGTAACGCGGTGTATCACCTTCAAGTGGTAATAAAAAATCTGCTAAGGCCTTTACCCAGTCTGTACGTTCATCACGTTGGTTCCAAACGAGTCCCAAATGTCCTTGTGGTTTTAATACTCGATGGATTTCAGTCAGTGTTTCCATATTGTCAAACCAATGAAAAGATTGAGCACAAACAACAGCATCAATTTGTTGATCGTTTACCGGAATAGCGTGGCTAAACGCCTGTAAAGTTTTAATATCAGAATAGGTTTGCTGAAGCTGTTGTAACATCTCGCCAATTGGCTCTATTGCAAGAATATTGGCATGGGTTTGTTTTAAGTAGGGTAAGAATTTGCCAGTACCTGAGCCAAGATCAATAACAGTAGAATTTTCATGTATTTGGAGACGTTCTTGTAGCCAACTGACTATTTCTACGGGATAATTTGGTCTAACTTGCTGATAAAGCTCAGCAGCTGAGCTGAAGCCTTTTTGAGCGGCAGGATGTAAGGATTGTGTCATATTTTGCGCTTTTTAATCTGACTGGCATCTATAAAATAAGATACTCCGCAATCATAAATTGGCAAAACACCTATTTTGTTTCATTTTTGACGATGTATGTGGGAGTAAATTTTCTTTCGGTGTGAGCATGGATAAGCAAATTATTTTTGAAGACGAACACATTAGAGCCATTTTTTTACAAGGCGATTCTAATACATTAGTTCTCTCTTTTGGCGATTTGATTACCCGAGCGAGTGGCTTATCTATCAATGCTGAAAAGTCTCTAATAAAGTACCAATACAATGTTATTGGGATTATGCCAAAACAAAAATCCTGGTTCCCAAAAGCCAGTATGGTTGAAATGGCCAAAGCCATTTTGCCTATTATTCAACGTTTTAAAAATATTGTAGGTTATGGCGGCTCAATGGGCGGCTATGCAGCAATCAAATATTCGAATCTTTTAAACATGAATCGAATTGTTGCATTTGTACCTCAGTATTCGATTGACCCTGAACAGGTTGAAGATCGACGCTACGCTGAATTCTTTGATGCTGTCGCGAACAAAGACATGCAAATTCAGTTGCAAGATGTAGATGCAAGTCGTGAATATATTATTGTTTATGACCCTTACTTTTCGGTCGATCGTGAACATTACTTAAAAATAAAAGAAATATTGCCAAGTTTACATACGATTCATTTGCCTTTTACAGGGCATGAAGCTTTATCTGTATTGGCGAGTTCAAGTCTTTTACATGATTTTATTGAACATGAATTTGATGAAACGTATTTCTATCAACACGTTCGTAAAATCAAAAAACAAAGTAAATTCTATTACCGTAATGTACTTGCCAATGTGCTGACATATCATGACAGCATGTTGTTGAAAATTTTACGACAAAATGATTTTCAATTAGATGAGCGTTATTTGGATAACCCGCTCAAGCAAGCCATTACACGTAGTCTTGTAAAAACAAAGCAGACGACTGAGCACGACTTCCAAAAGCTTGGAATTAAAATTCAGTACATCCAGCAAGCTGCAAGTTATAAAAAAGGTTTGCAGACTCACTCTGGTACAGTCTTGGTATTCAATTTAATTAATTTAAAACTTGAAAGCTATGCTGTAGATGTGTTGCTCGCAAATACATCATATCTGATTCCGATCGTGGCAGAGCAGACTGGAGTTGCACACATTGAATTAAATAATGAAATTTATTTGTTAGGTATGAATGACAGAAAAATTATTAAATTATTTAAACAAGGTGATGCATTAAGCTCAGATATGAGTCCATTTGTCATTAAACAATATTCTGATTTTTTTGCATTGAGCTACAAGCAATTCAATTTAGATTGTGATGAACAAGGCGTTTGTGACTATATTGAAGGTTCAGTTCAACCATCGCAACAATTTCTACTGACCAGTTATTAATTTACCTTATTGATTAAATAAAGCCCAAATCTTCAAATTTGGGCTTTAT
>NZ_JBIUCP010000029.1:0-53520 GCF_044538765.1 Acinetobacter sp. ABJ-A23_2 | reverse complement strand
ATATAAAAATCTCTGTTTTATTAGAGACTGTATTTTAATATTGAAGTATTTTTTTTAATATGAGAGCTAAGTTGTATAAAAGAAGATATTTTATTTAATACTAGTCATTATAATTATTTAGAGAGTGTTCATTTTGAAGAGTTAATGATCTATTTTTATAGATGTGGCTGTATAAAATTTTATAAGTAAAATCAATTGGTTTTGATTTTTAAGAAATGAAGTATATCCATTTATTATTTCATTTAGATTGACTAATTGTATAGTATAAAGGGCTGAATAATCAGCCCTTTATACTACGATTTAGATTAAAATTATCAATACCTTAAAGCGCAGCAATTTGTTCCATATTCGCTTTAACTTTCTCTAACTGAGCAGCAAACTCAGCAAGCTTCGCTTTTTCACCTTCAACCACTGCTGCTGGTGCTTTAGAAACAAAGCCTTCGTTTGCAAGTTTGCCCGCGATTTGGTCGTGTTGCTTTTGGATTTTATCCAAGTCTTTTTGCAAACGAGCAAGCTCAGCTTTAGGGTCAATTAAGCCTTTCATTGGTACAAATACCGATGCATGGCTAACAACGCTAGAGCAAGATAACGGTGGTTCTTGGTCTTTATTCAAGAACTCAATGCTTTCAACTTTAGCCAATGCTTTGAACAACGCTTCAATACGAATGATTTGTTCACGTTCAGCGTCAGATGTGTTTTGAAGTAATACTGGCAACAAGCGCGCATTACCTAAGCCTAACTCACCTCGAATGTTACGTACTGCACCAATCAAACCTTGAAGCCATTGCATATCTGCTTCAGCTTGTTCATTGATTTTTGCTTGCTCAGGAATAGGGTATTGAGCAGTCATAATCGTTGGACCGCCTTGACCAAGCATTGGTGCAAGAGTTTGCCAGATTTCTTCTGTCAAATACGGCATTAACGGATGAGCCAAACGTAAAGAAGCTTCCATGACTGCAAGCAATACACGGCGTACTTCAGCTTTACGCTCTTCTGAAACTTCTGCATCGTTTAGAACTGGTTTCGTTAACTCAACGTACCAGTCACAGTATTCATTCCAGATAAAGTCGTAAATCGCTTGAGCAGCAAGGTCTAAACGATACGTTGCAAACGCTTGGTGTACAGCAGCTTCTGCTTTCTGCAGACGGCTCATAATCCATTGTTCTGGAAGTTCCCAAAGATCAGGACGAGCGTCTGTACCAACAGTTTGACCTTCAACATTCATGAGAACGAAACGAGTTGCGTTCCAGATCTTGTTACAGAAGTTACGGTAGCCTTCAACACGCTTTAAGTCGAACTTAATGTCACGACCAGTGTTTGCAAGCGCACAGAACGTGAAACGAACTGCGTCAGTACCATAAGCATTAATGCCTTCTGGGAACTCTTTGCGCGTTGATTTTTCAATCTTCGCAGCATCTTTCGGGTTCATGAGGCCAGTAGTACGTTTTGCAACTAAGCTTTCTAAATCAATACCGTCAATCAAGTCTAATGGGTCAAGTACGTTACCTTTAGACTTCGACATTTTTTGACCTTCACCATCACGTACCAAACCGTGAACGTAAACAGTCTTAAATGGAACTTGCGATGAACCATCTTCATTTTTCATGAAGTGCAGGGTCATCATGATCATGCGGGCAACCCAGAAGAAAATGATGTCAAAACCAGTCACCAACACATCTGTTGGATGGAAGGTTTTAAGGAAATCATTTGCTGCATCTTTTTGTGCGTCGCCAGTCCAACCTAAAGTTGAGAATGTCCAAAGTGCAGATGAGAACCATGTATCAAGAACGTCTTCGTCTTGTTTAAGTTCAACGTCAGCAGCGATATTATTTTTCGCACGTACTTCTTCTTCGTTACGGCCCACATAGATGTTGCCATTTGCATCGTACCAAGCTGGAATACGGTGGCCCCACCAAAGCTGACGTGAAATACACCAGTCTTGAATGTCACGCATCCACGCCATGTACATGTTGCTGTACTGCTCTGGAACAAACTTAATACGGCCATCTTGAACTGCTTCAATTGCAGGTTCAGCAAGCGGAGCAATTTTTACGTACCATTGGTCAGTAAGTAATGGCTCGATGATTACGCCTGAACGGTCGCCACGTGGCGCTTTTAAGTCATACGGTTGGATTTGATCTAACCAGCCTTCAGCTTCAGCTTGAGCAACTAATTTTTTACGTGCTTCAAAACGCTCTAAACCAGCATATTCCGCAGGTGCAGTAATGGTTTTAGAAATTTGTTCGCCAGCTTTTGCAATATATTCAAACTCAGCCAAAACTTCGGCATTTTTGTTGAAGATATTAATGATTGGCAAGCTGTTGCGTTTACCTAGGTCATAGTCATTGAAGTCATGAGCAGGGGTAATTTTTACACAGCCAGTACCGAAGTCTTTTTCAACGTAGTCGTCAGCAACGATTGGAATTAAACGACCAGTAATTGGCAATACAATGTTTTTACCAACGAGGTGTGCATAACGCTCATCTTCAGGATGAACAGCAACCGCAGTATCACCAAGTAAAGTTTCAGGACGAGTTGTTGCAACGACTAAATAGTCTTTGCCGTCTTGAGTTTTAACTGATTTGTCTTCAAAGAAATATTTAAAGTGCCAAAGTGAGCCTTTTTCTTCTTTGCTTTCCACTTCAAGGTCAGAAAGAGCAGTTTGAAGTTTAGGATCCCAGTTTACAAGACGCTTACCGCGGTAAATTAAACCGTCTTCGTGCAAACGAACGAATACTTCTTTAACTGCGTTTGATAAACCCTCGTCCATCGTGAAGCGTTCACGTGACCAGTCTACAGACGAACCTAAGCGACGAATTTGTTTCGTAATTGTGCCACCAGATTGTTCTTTCCATTCCCAAACTTTTTCAATGAACTTTTCACGGCCTAAGTCGTGACGAGTGATACCTTGTAAGCCAAGTTGACGCTCAACAACCATTTGAGTTGCAATACCAGCATGGTCAGTACCCGGTTGCCACAACGTGTTTTTACCCATCATGCGGTTATAACGGGTGAGGGCATCCATAATGGCATTGTTAAAACCATGGCCCATGTGCAAACTACCAGTGACGTTTGGTGGTGGAATCATGATACAGAATGATTCACCGTGACCAGAAGGTTTGAAGTAACCTTGTTCTTCCCACGTTTTGTACCACTTCTTTTCGATCTCGGTTGGATCGTATGTGGTTGCAATATTTTGAGCGGTTTGAGCGTCAGTCATAGTAGCTTAGATCGAATATGCATAAAAAATTGCATCTATTGTAGCAAAAAAATGCCTCGAAATTAATGTGCTGAAAACAGATAAACGGTTTTGTATTTTTTTCAAAAAACGGTAGATTTATGAAGCATGGATCACAATTTAATCGTGTAGCGGCACGGCACAAAAATTACAAAAGAATTGATAAGGGATGCGACTCATGAGCTACAAAGTTTTTTTGAAAATTTCCGACTCGACCTATACGCAATTTGCTGCGATTCGAGAGAAATTGCACGCTGGGGTAAAAGAAAGCCAGTCCAAAGTATTAGGTAGTGTTCTTTCCGATTTATCTTGCGAAATTATTGAGCAAGTGTTCTCCGTATTGTTACAAGGAGAGCAAGGTAACTCGACCATGACCGAAAAGCAGCGCCAAGAATCTGAGAAAGTTCTTCAACAAATTTTAGATACTTTCCGAAAGTATATGCCTTGGTCAGTTTCTTTTTTTGGTAATGATCGACTATTACCTTTGGTTGATTATATGACGTCACTCATGAAAGAACGTGAGCAAGATGTTTATATTACGTACCCGATCACACCTCAACTTGTGCAACAAGCCCAAACACTGACCGAGCAAATACGTGCGGGCAATATGCAAAGTGTAGAAGAAGCTTTTCAAACCTTGATTCAAATTGTGGATTTAGGCGTAACAAGCCTAGTACGTGAACCTAAAAAACGTTTAAAATTTAATTTAGTTGTCGATAAAACCCTAAATGGGGTCATTAATATGACAACGCATTTGGGCTATAAACGTTTGGAAAAATTGGGGACGCAGGTTGATCAGACTACAGCAACTCACTATATCAATCACTTTTTGGCCTTCATGCATCAAGCAGCATAATTTAAAAAGATAATAGGAATTTAAAGCATGGCCAAACTTGATAATTTGCAAAATAAAGTGGTGTGGATTACGGGAGCATCTTCTGGATTAGGTAAAGCTTTAGCTGGTGAGTTGGCTCTGCAAGGGGCTCAAGTGATTTTAACTTCACGTCGCTTTGAAGAGTTAGAAGAAGTTCGCGTTGGTTTACTCCATCCAGACCAGCATTTGTCGGTAGTTGCAGACATTACCAATCAAAAGCAAGTTCAAGAAGCGTATGAGCAAATTTTAAAAGCCAAAGGCCGAATCGACTGGCTTATTAATAATGCAGGTTTAGGTCAGCGTGCTCTTATTAAAGACACCACAATGGAAACTGAAAGAGCCATTATGGAAGTGGACTATTTCTCACAAGTCGCACTAACTAAAACTGTGTTGCCGACCATGCTCAAACAGAAGTCTGGCCGAGTTGTATTTGTCTCTAGTGTAGCAGGGCTTTTAGGTACGCAGTACCGTGCAACTTACTCGGCTGCTAAAGCTGCTGTTCATCTGTGGGCCAACAGTTTACGTGCCGAAGTTTCAGATCAGGGCGTTGAAGTTTCTGTGATTTTCCCAGGCTTTGTAAAAACGAATGTTTCATTTAATGCGTTAAATGGTGCAGGGCAGCCTCAAGGTCATCAAGACGAAGCAATCGAAAATGGATTGGAAGCAGATGCTTTTGCAGAACAGGCAGTTAAGGCATTAATGCAAGGGCAAGAATATATTGTAGTGGGCGGAACTAAAGAAAAACTAGGTGTGATGGTTTCCCGTATGTCCCCGAAATTACTCTATAAAATGATTCGAAAAACAAAAGTGAAATAAAAAAGAGATTTCGCCGTGCTAAATTGATGGAAAAACCCACATAGAAGGTTCGCCATGGATCAAGACTACCATCGTATCTTAGACGTTGTAACGCGTTTTCAATTGGTCTTTGACCAGAAAAATTGGGATGCGTTTGATGAGTTATTGGCCGATCAACTTGAGGTGGACTATTTCCAGTTTAGAGGAGAACCTTTATGTGTGGTGTCTTGTCATGAATATAAAGGTTCACGGCAACAAGCTTTGTCACATTTGCGACTACAGCACAATTTGAGTAATCCTCTTATTCGGATTGAACAAGACCAAGCATGGCTAGAGTGTAATTATCAAATTTACCGTTTTTCGGAAAATGATTATTTTCATTCTTTTGGTCGCTATTATTTTACGTTGGCGAAACAACAGGACAAATGGAAAATTACCGGAATTTGCCAACATTTAACTAAAAATATTGGCAATCCGCGTATACATTTTTCTGCTATGGGGCAGTGCTAGTCTTTGACTGCTGTACCATAAGCAAAAACTTCAACCATTCCGCCTTGCATACCGAGTTCGGTTGTACTCAGCCGAACTCCCATAATATGGTTAGCACCCACACTATATGCTTGTTGTTTTAAACGAATAATCGCTTCACGACGAGCACGTTCAACAATACTTTCATAACTGCTAAGGCGACCACCTAGAACATTTTTTATAGAAGCCAGTACATATTTAAAGTAGTCATGGGAAATGACCACGTTACTGCTAATAAAGTGGCCCAACTGATCACTCGTTGCAAAACGATTGGTATCAATTCTGATATGGGCAAATTGTTGCTCTTTTTCTAGAAGTTCATTCAAATGTTTTTGTTCAATATGACGGCCAAAAGCCCAACCGATACTGAAAAGAATGAGAAAAACAACAAGCTGAAAAATAAGATTTTCCATTTTCTACCTATGCATTAAATGGATCTGGTAGATGTGGAGCTTGCGGTTGCACCACGACTGCTGTGCCATATACAAATAGCTCTGAAGCGCCTTGGGCAATGTTTGAAGTTGAAAAACGAATACCGACAATTGCATTTGCACCAAGCTGCTGGGCTTTGGCAATCATACGATCCATGGCTTCTTGGCGGGATTCTTCTAAAAGTTCGGTGTAGCCCGTGAGTTCACCACCTACAATATTTTTTAAACTTGCCATGAGGTCACGGCCCACATGTTTGCTACGAACAGTGCTTCCATAAACAACATCGAGTTGCTTTAAAATTTGATGACCTGGCACACTTTCTAAGTTACTTAATAACATTGTTTTTTATCAATCTAAATTTCTTAAGGTTTCAAGATAAAAAATATTCACATCAGTTGCAATAAAAAAGCCCACCGAAGTGAGCTTTTATAAGAACATGATTTAAAGCCTATTGCTTTTTAAGCTCAGCACTTGATGGTTGGTGTGCCACTGTATCTGAAGTATTTGCTTTTAAACCACCACCTAGAGTTTTATATAACTCGATTTGGTTGTTTAAGTTTGCTTGTTGAAGCAATAACAAACCTTGTTCAGCTGAATAAGATGAACGCTGTGCATCAAGAACCGTCAAGTAACTATCAATACCAGCACGGAAGCGAGCATTTGAAAGTGTGTAGTTGCGGTTAGTTGCTTCTACCAAACGTTGTTGCGCTGTTAAACGGTCACCAATGTTGGCACGCGTAGCAAGTGCATCATTCACTTCACGGAATGCAGACTGAACTGATTTTTCATAGTCAGACAATGCAATTTTCTGATCAGTTTCAGAAATTTTTACATTGGCACGACGAGTACCCCAGTCAAAGATTGGTAAATCTAAGCTTGGACCAATTGACCATGCAAAACCACCAGACTTAAATAGATCACTTAAGTCAGTTGATGCATAACCTGCTGAACCCGTTAAGCTAATGGTTGGGAATAAACGTGCTTTTGCAGCACCAATATTCGCACCCGCAGCGCTTAAGTTATATTCAGCCGCTTTTACATCTGGACGGTTGTTTAACAAGTCACTTGGTAAACCAGCAGTGAATACATTTTGCTGAGCAATACGTTTCACAGGTTGTGTTGGCAACAAGTTTTGTGCAACTGGTTGACCCACAAGTAAGTTCAACAAGTTTTGTGCTTGAGCAATTTGAGTCTTGTAGTTCGCTACATCATTACGCGCAGTTTCTACAGAAATCTGTGCTTGACGTAATGGAACTTCACTGTCGATACCTACATCAAAACGTTTTTTGTTGAGATTGTAAGAATCTTGCTGTGCTTTAAGCGTTTGCTCTGCAAGTCTTAAATTTGCTGTTGCAAATGAATAATTCAACCATGCTTGAGCAACTTGGCTGATCAAGCTGATCTGAGTCGAATCACGCGCACTTTGTGTTGAGAGATAATTATCTAAAGCAGCGTCTTTTAGACTACGAACACGGCCCCAGAAATCAAGCTCATAAGCAGTTACACCCAAACCTACTTGGTAAGTAGAGTAGGGGTTATTCGGGTCACGACTTGGCGTAACCTGACGAATTGCACTACCACTTGCTCCAATCGTTGGAAGCTGGTTGTTCTTCGTAATCTGATATTGCTCTTGAGCACGTTCAATATTGAGCGTTGCTTTACGTAAATCACGGTTATTCGCAAGAGCCAAGTCGATTACTTCCAGCAAACGCGGATCAGCAAAGAACTGTTTGTAGCCCTGTTCAGCAATAGATGTACCAGAAGCGCTGTTATATGCATAGCTCTGTGGAATATCGGTTTTCACGACTGGTTCTGGGCCGCGCATGCTTTGACAAGCTGCCAAAGCAAGCGCAAGTGCAGATACCGCAATGCTACGACCTGAAATAGACCATACTTTTTGCATCACGATTTATGCTCCTGAGTGTTTATGGTTTTTGGTTTGTACTTAAAGATACTACGAATCCACACATAGAATACAGGGATAAAGAAGATACCTAAGAATGTCGCGCTGAGTACGCCACCAAGTACACCGAAGCCTACTGAGTGCTGACTTCCTGCACCAGCACCTGTTGAAAGAGCAAGTGGAAGTACACCAAAACCGAAGGCAAGGGTCGTCATGATAATTGGACGTAAACGCATTTTTGCAGCATGTAAGGTTGCATCAAGCAGATCTTCACCTTTTTCCTGCAATTCTTTTGCGAACTCAACAATCAAGATCGCATTTTTTGCCGAAAGACCGATCACCGCAATAATCGCCACCTGGAAGTAAATGTTATTTGAGAGATTTGGATCTCCTTTAATAATCATACCCAAGTAGGTCAATACAAGTGCACCAATGACACCAAGTGGTACCACAAGTAAAACCGAGAACGGAATAGACCAGCTTTCATATAATGCAGCTAAGCAAAGGAATACGATTAACAATGAAAGTGCGTATAAGAACGGCGCTTGAGCACCAGACTCACGTTCTTCAAGTGATAAACCTGTCCATTCATAGTCGAAACCTTGTAAGCCCATAGATGGTAACTTACCAATAATTTCTTCCATTGCTTTCATCGAGTCACCAGAGCTCACGCCAGGTGCAGGAGTACCTTGAATGTTAACCGATGATACGCCGTTATAACGTTCAAGACGTGGAGAACCATAAGTCCATTTACCTGTAGCAAATGCAGAGAATGGAACCATCACACCTTTGTTATTACGTACATACCACTTGTTTAAGTCTTCAGGCATCATACGAGTATCCGCATCGCCTTGAACATAAACTTTTTTCACACGACCACGGTCAACGAAATCGTTAATGTATGAACCACCCCATGCAATACGCATTGTATTGTTGATGTCAGCAATGCTCACACCCATCGCGCCAGCTTGAGCTTGATCTACATTAATTTGATACTGAGGTGTATCTTCCTGACCATTTGGACGTACACCCATCAGGCGTTTATCTTGTGATGCTAAGCCTAGAATGGTGTTACGAGCTGCAATCAATTTCTCATGGCCTTGACCACTTGAATCTTTAAGCTGCAAGTTAAATCCGGCAGTTACACCCAATTCAGGCATTGCAGGAAGCTGTAATGGCATAACGTATGATGCATCTTTAATGATCATGTTTAATGCCATACCACGCTTAATTAATGCGCCGATTTGAGTTTCTGGTGTTGTACGTTTGCTCCAGTCTTTCAACTTAACGAAGCCAATACCAGCATTTTGACCCACACCCGTGAATGAGAAACCAGATACGGTGAAAATAGATTCCACAGTGTCTTTTTCATTCATGAAGAAGTTAGTCATGGTGTCAATCACTTTACCTGTACGGTCAAGCGTTGCATTTGGTGGTAATTGAACAAGTGTCATGACCACACCCTGATCTTCTTCTGGTAAGAATGAAGATGGGAGTTTTTGGAACAAGAATACTAAAAGGGCAACTACAACAGCATAAAGCACGCCAGAGAAGATTTTGCCTTTAAGCATGCGGCTAACACCATTTTGGTAGCTATGCGACATGCGGTCAAAACCGTTGTTAAAGCTTCTAAAGAAACGCGCAAAGATATTATTGCTTGGTTCTTTATTTGGATCATGCTGTTTTAAGATTGTTGCACAAAGTGCAGGGGTGAAGGTTAATGCCACAATTAACGATAAAACCATTGCTGTTACAAGGGTAATCGAGAACTGACGGTAAATTACACCTGTTGTACCACCAAAGAATGCCATTGGTACGAATACCGCAGTCAATACGCTGGTAATACCCACTAAGGCACCAGAAATCTGCTGCATTGAACGAGAAGTTGCTGTAACTGGATCGGTATGGTCTTCACTCATTACACGTTCAACGTTTTCGACTACAACAATGGCGTCATCAACCAGAAGACCGATTGCCAATACCATAGCGAACATGGTTAAGGTGTTAATTGAGAAACCAAAGATATTAATAACTGCAAATGTACCTAATACAACTACTGGAACTGCAAGCGTTGGAATAATCGTCGCGCGCCAGTTTTGTAAAAATAGGAACATAACAATGAATACCAAAATCACGGCTTCAATTAGCGTGTGTACAACACTTTCAATTGAAAGACGGATAAATGGAGTCGTGTCATAAGCGAGTTTATCTTGTAAACCTGCTGGATAGTTCTTACGTAATTCAGACAAACGTTGTTCAACAGCTGCTGCTGTATCAAGTGCGTTCGCACCAGTTGCAATTTTAATTGCAAGACCAGCCGCTGGTTTGCCATTAAACTTCGAATCGAACTGATAGTTATCAGAACCTAACTCTACACGAGCAACATCTTTTAAACGAACCTCAGCACCTGATGCTGTGTTCTTTAAGAAGATATTTTTAAACTGTTCAGGTGTCTGTAATAAGCTTTGCGCATTTACAGTTGCGTTAAGCACTTGACCTTGTACAGCAGGTGCACCACCTAACTGACCTACAGCAACTTGCGAGTTCTGCGCTTGTAAAGCAGTTGCAATATCACTAGGAGTGAGTTGGTAACTTGTTAATTTAGCTGGATCAAGCCAAATACGCATCGCGTATGAACCACCAAAGACTGTTACTTCACCAACACCAGCAACACGGCTAAGCGGTTCTTTAATTGATGAGTTTACATAGTCTTTAATGTCTGAGTCTGAAAGGTTGTTATCTGGTGAATAGAATGCAATAACTTGCAAGAAGCTCGCACCAGATTTAGTTACTGTCACACCTTGACGTTGTACATCTTCAGGTAAAAGTGCAGTTGCAGATTGCAATTTGTTTTGAACTTGAACCTGTGCAATATCAGGGTCAACACCTTGTTCAAAGTTTAATTGAATAGATGCTTGACCGTTACCTGCACTGTTAGAAGAAATATAACGTAAACCATCGAGACCATTCATTTGTTGTTCAATGATCTGGGTTACGGTGTTTTCAACTGTTTCAGCCGACGCACCAGGATAAGTCGCAGCAATTGTGACTGTCGGTGGTGCAATCGTTGGATACTGTGCAATAGGCATTTTTGTTAGCGTGAGAATACCCGCCAACATAATGACTAATGCAATCACCCACGCAAATATGGGGCGATGAATAAAAAATTGTGCCATTCAATCTACCCCTTATGCATTTGAAGCTGCTTTCTGTTCTGCTTGAGGTTTACCTGATTGAGCCGGTTTCGCAGCATTTGGCGCTGCACCTTGAGGATTTGCTGGTTGAGCTTGATAAGGTTTTGCTGTTACTTGTTGCCCTTCTTTAACTTTGGCAACGCCATCAACAATGACTTTATCGCCAGCTTTTAAGCCGTTAGTCACAATCCAGTTTTGTCCTTGAACCCCTGAGGTTTCAATTGGACGACTCTCAACAGCCCCTTTGGCATTAACAAGCATTGCTACAGCTTGACCTGTAGGTAAACGTGTAACGGCAGCTTGTGGAATCAGATAAGCATTTGGAACAACACCCTGAACAATTTGTGCAGTGGTATACATACCCGGAAGCAATAAATGATTCGGGTTAGAGAATACGGCACGTAACGTAATTGTTCCTGTATCTTGGTTTACAGAAGCGTCAGAGAAAGCAAGTTGCCCTTCGATTGGATAGGTAGAACCATCTTCAAGCTTTAATTTTACTTTCGTATTGTTACTGTTGTTTAAACTGCCTTTACTTAATTGCTGACGTAAACGTAACAACTCGGCGCTAGACTGATTAATATCAACATAGATTGGATCTAACTGTTGAATCGTTACTAACGGGTCAGTCTGGTTTGCAGTAACTAAAGCACCAGCCGTTACTGAAGAACGCCCAGATTGTCCAGAAATAGGAGAGCGAATTGTAGAATAACCAAGATCTACATTTGCATTTGTTACTTGAGCCTTAGCAGCAGCAACTTGTGCTTCTGAGACATTGACTTGACCAAGTAAGTCATCATATTCCTGTTTAGACACAGCATTACTAGAAACAAGTTGTTTATAACGATTTAACTTGGTACGTAGTGAAGCTAGATTTGCCTGTTGTTGTAGGAGTGATGCTTTTGCATTTTCTAACGTTGCGCGGTTCGTTCTAGAGTCGAGCTCATAGAGCGCTTGACCTTCACGAACATAGCTTCCTTCAGCAAATAAGCGTTTTAAAATCACGCCACTTGTTTGAGGACGAACTTCAGAAATTTGATATGCTGAAGTACGGCCTGAAAGCTCAACGCTTTGTTCAACACTTTGTGGTTGAGCAACAATAACACCTACTTCTGCAGGCGGCATTTTCTGAGCAGCAGCAGCTTGCTGTTTCTCATCGGAGCCTTTGCTACAACCAACAAGCGCGATACTTGTTGCTAATGCGCAAGCAGTAAGGGCTGGTGCCCAAAGCTTAGCCGACATCATTGTTCCACCTCGTTTAGATAAAATCTAAAAATATATTTGTTTTCTACTTAACCTACTTTGTGTTTGTAATAACCAGAGCCAAAGCAGTGCAATCCAAATAAAACCAATGCCCCAACCAGCGAGTACGTCTGTTGGGAAATGAACTCCTGCATATATTCTTGAAAGCCCCATACACACAAACCAAAGACAGGAGATCAAAACAATATAAGGAGAGTTAATGTTGTGCTTACGGCATAACATAATCATTGCCAGACAAGCCAGTGTTGATGCATAAACACTATGTGCACTTGGGAACGATGCACCGTAACTTTCAACGATATGATATGCCTCAGGAGGTCTAGGCCGGTTAACACACCACTTGAGCAGCCAACCAATGGTGATACTGCCAATAACTCCCAAGCTAATGAAAATAACAGTAATATATTTTTTATACCATGCTAAATATACACATACTAGAAAGGATAAAAAACATACAAAAGGCATGCCGCCTACGTGTGCAAGAAAGGCAGTTATAGTATTAAGATAATCTAAACGATGATGACTCAATGTTTGAACGGTGAGCAAGTCCAAAGATTGAAGACTTGGTACAACCAGACCAAGAACACCTAATCCTAAAAAAACGCAACCAATACAAAGCAATAGATAGGGCATATACACACCTTTGCTTATTCATGTAGTGTTTTACTACTGAATGCCGTTGAAAGTGTACTTGCCAGTACACTTTTTTTCAAGCCTGATAGATCATCGTAAATTCATTTTGAAATTTTTTTAACATTTGGAAAAACAATCACAACAAAATTGACGGAGTTCACAATTTGTGTACAAAGCAAAACGCTAGTGTTCTGTTTTTTTCCCGCCACTCGTTTGGGTATTTTCTTCTAATTCTAAAGGCTGTTTCGGTGGCCAGAAGAAGTCACTTGGTCGGGTAAGAAAATGGGTCATGACCAGTTTAGCTAATGGCTTCCATTGTTCAAAGCGAACTCGACGTGCACGTAATGCGACAATAATAGTGAGCGTGAAACTCACAAATAAGTTAGTGAGACCAATACAAAGCACACCTAAAAACGAAACTATAATCAAGCCAATATCGGGACTACCATTAATAGTCATTAAACCTTGAATAAAGTTCGCTGATGCAAAGGCAATATGGCGAATATCTAAAGGTAAACCTAGAATAAAGCCGATTGTTCCCATACTTCCTAGCATGACACCGAACAGGAAGTTACCAGCAAGCGCACCTAAGTTACGTTCAATATATTCTGCAAAACGATTTAGGCGCTCTTGACCAAATAAACTGCGTAAACGTCGGTGTGCTTTTAAACGAGGTCCTACTTTTCTATAAACAGCCATATTGTCGAAGTAGCCTGCAATAAGACCCGACAAGAACAAACATACGCCTGCAATTGCTGCATGTGGAACGGCTAAAGATGTAAATGGATTTAAGCTGTGTAAAAGAGAAGTGGCTTTGGTATGGGTTAATAAAGGTTCATCAAGATAAAACTGCCAAGCAAAAGTAATGAGTGCAGCAGTAGGGATTGCAATCGAGATATTACCCAAAATAGCAATAAACTGAGTTCGAATAATATTGATAATAAGTGCGGCTAACTCTGCAATTTGTGCAGTTTTAGAGCCTTTACGCTGCTGAACAGTTGCAGCGAGGGCAGCCGCTGTCATTGCTGGCTGTTTTGTCGCAACAGTAAAGTGCAATACATGAATCAGAATAAAGCCGAGTGAATAGTTCATACTGAACGTAAAGGCTTGCATAAGCGGGGCCATCGTCATACGTGCAGCAAGAATTTTTAATGATGCCATACAGGCAATAATCACACCTGCACCAGCAGCGGCTTTATACATACCCCAAAAGCCTTTAGTGTCTGTACTCACATAGTGCTCACCAGTACGGCTTGCATTTTCTGTAACTTGAAAGGCGATGAGTTCACTAGTGGTACTTAATAACGAGCGAACACTTTTTTCGCTGTAATGTGCTTTAGTTAAGTCCGAAATTAAATTCCCTAAAGAAATATAGCGGCCTTCACTGTCGTCTACGACCAAGTAGAGTAATAATTCAATTCGATCTAAACATTGCTCAAGCAAAGACAGTAAATAAGTCAAACTTAAACTAACACCGATTCTTTTGGTGGCCCGACGTATTTTTAAAACGACGTCACGGCATTGTTCCAACATTACAAATGCTTGAGATGCATCTGGCGGGGGAACAACTGCAATGTCATTGCTAGAAATATCTTGTTTTTTATATTTTTCGATAAACTCAATAATTTCACGGTTCTGTACTAAAAACGGCGATTCATATTCAGTTAACTCAGGCTGAGCATTAATAAACTCAGGATAAAGCCCAATACCACTAATACGATAAGATAAGACAGTAATCGCCTTAATCATTTCTCGTTGAATGGCATGTTTTTCATCGACATTGCTGTTACTTTGCCCAATTAAACCGAATAAGGTTGCCCAATCTTTGTCATCAACATTGTTTAACCAGACTGAATCACTTTCTAAATAGAAAATTTTTCCAATCAAAATTTTGAGCTGGCTTGCATCTTCAATGAGTGGCAGAAAATGGCCACCTAGTCTTTGTCCAAGTTGGTTCCAGAAACCATCTAAAGACAAAATGCCGCTATCTGCATATAAGCTCACTTGCTTATATTGATTAATGAGACGTAATAAAAAGGTTTGTAAAAGGACAGGAGCGGTAGGAGTAAGTAATAAGCTATCAATAAATGCTTGTATTTTTTGCTCTATTTCATCCGTATCGTGAGGATCGGATGGCCGTAAAGCATTGACTAGGTCAATGAGAATATTTTCGTCGATAACAGCTTGAGGATTTTCAAGCTGTTTCTGGATTTCTAAAAAATGATCTGAAAAATTTATATGCATAGGCAAAATAATATCTACTGTATTCGATGTAATGCAAGCCGAGTAAGGTTAATCAACGCCTGACGATAAGGTGTATCAGGCAAGATTGTTAAGGCTTGCAGTGCTGCTTCTGTTTCTTCTTGGGCACGGCGCTGGCAATAATCTAAAGCACCAGACTTTTGTACAATTTCAATAACTTTGGATAATTGGTCAACCCCACCAGTCGCAATACTACGACGAATAATGGCGTGCTCTTCACCAGTTGAATGTGCTAATGCTGAAATTAACGGTAAAGTCGGTTTACCTTCCATTAAATCATCACCAATATTTTTACCTAATGTTTCAGCATCTGAAGTGTAGTCTAAAATATCGTCAATAATTTGGAATGCATTTCCAAAATGACCTGCAAATAATCTTAAAGGTTCACGGTAGGCTTCTTGCCCAGCCAAAATGGCAGCACCTTCAGTTGCAAGTTCAAATAAACGAGAAGTTTTCCCGTGAATAATTTTTAAATATGTTTCTTCGGTTGTATCCGGTTGATGCTGAGATTGAAGTTGTAGTACTTCACCTTCAGCGATTTCACATGTACCTGTTGAGAAATCTTTTAATAAGGTCATGTTGTTTAAATCAACCAATAGATCAAAAGCGCGAGCAATAAGGAAGTCACCTACTAACACAGCAGTTTGGTTGTTCCAAGTTGCGTTGGCAGTAGGGCGGCCACGGCGAAGCCCAGATTCATCGACCACATCATCATGCACTAAAGTTGCGGTATGAAGCATTTCAATAATGGCAGCCAGACGCTGTGCATTTTGCATATTGTCTAGACCACAAGCTCGTGCTGCAAGTAAACACATGATCGGGCGCATACGTTTGCCGCCAGCTTCAACAACATGTTTACTGACCGACATGACCAAGCCGACTTTTGAGCTAATTCCTTCATTAATCAAGTGATCCATCGCAGCAAAGTCTGTAGCAACAGGAGCGAGAATGTCTTGCTTAAAATCGATGACCATATGAAGAAAAACCCCGTATTGGTGATAAGTGGCGTTAGTGTATCAATTAAAAGTGCATTAAACAGGGAAACAAGCAATTGATATTAATCATTTGTAGGTTCATGAAGAGTTCTTTGTTCTTTATTTCGGCAAAACGATGTGTTTCCGACAAAACAATAAATTTTAATAACGTCAACATGAATACAGCTTGTTCTTGTTGCAAGTTGTGTTTGGAACTGTATTTTAAATTCCATTCAGAATCAATGAAAAGTACTAAATTCGAATTGAAGCTGTTTTTATTATGTAAGAATAACGGTCTCTATTGCTTAGATAAAGATAAAGCACTTGTCGTTTGATCAAATTTCACTTAAAATCTGTCGCCTTGTATAACCCCAGTGGCGTTCGTTTTAAGATCGATATATCCCTTTATCGACACGACGACACGGGCTGATTGGAGTACATTATGTACGCAGTAATCCAAAGCGGTGGTAAACAGCACCGTGTAGTTGAGGGTGAAACCCTTAAAGTTGAATTATTGAAGGCTGAATCTGGCGCAACTATTACATTTGATGATGTATTAATGGTTGTAAACGGTGACAACATTCAAATCGGTGCTCCAGTTGTAGCTGGCGCTAAAGTAACTGCAGAAGTGATTGGTCATGGTCGTCACGACAAAATCCGCATTATCAAAATGCGTCGTCGTAAACACTACCGTAAGCAACAAGGTCACCGTCAATGGTTCACTGAGTTGAAAATTACTGGTATTTCAGGCTAATCACGAGGAGTAAGAGACATGGCAACTAAAAAAGCCGGTGGATCGACGAAGAACGGTCGTGATTCAAACCCAAAAATGTTAGGTGTTAAAGTTTACGGTGGTCAAACTGTAACTGCTGGTAACATCATCGTTCGTCAACGTGGTACTGAATTCCACGCTGGTGCAAATGTTGGTATGGGCCGTGACCATACTTTATTTGCTACTGCTGACGGCGTAGTAAAATTCGAAGTGAAAGGTCAATTTGGCCGTCGCTACGTAAAAGTTGAAACTGTTTAAGTTTTAGCTTAAGAAAAAGCCCACATTTTGTGGGCTTTTTTTATGGAATTTCATTAATTTCATCTTCATCATGATGAATGAAATTCTACAAACAATATGAATAACATAACAAAATATCTTATTTTCTCAATGATTAGCACAGAGTTTGTCGGTTAATATGAGTCTTGAATGAAGAGCTTGTTTGGCTTAGTGAAATTAAAAGCGAACAAGTTATCTTACAGCAACTAAAAAGGTGATGACATGAATATGCTTCGTAAAACCATGTGTGCTATTACACTCAGCGCGTCAGTGCTTGCTCCTGTAATGAGTACTACAGCGTTTGCTGCACCAGTAGCAGCACCGGAGCAACAGGCGATTGGGAACCTGGTAAATCAGTTATCAGGATTACAGCGTTTAACTGCTGATTTTGAACAAACAACGAAAGCAAATACAAAAGCTGTAGCACAGAAAAAAGGCTTAGGCGCTCAGCATATGAACCAGACATTTAAAGGTTCAATGAAAGTTGAACGTCCGGGGAAATTTTATTGGGAAACTGTGAGCCCGTCTAAACAAACTATTGTGACGAGTGGTAAAACGGTCTGGATTTATGATCCTGATTTACAACAAGCTGTACGTCAAAGCTTAGATTCGCAAGTAGCTGATACTCCAGCTTTATTGCTCTCTGGTAATACTAATCAAATCATGAAGTCTTACCGAGTGACTCAGCCAGATAAATCTAAATTATATTTCACGTTGTTCCCTAAAAAAGAAGATGGCGCTTTCCAAAGCTTAACGATTAGTTTTGGTGCCAACAAAGCACCGACATTAATGGTGTTACAAGATTCTTTAGGACAAACCACTTACGTGAAATTTAATAATGTAAAAGTGAATGCTTCAATTCCAGCTTCAACTTTTAATTTTACGCCACCTAAAGGCACAGATATTATTGATCAATAATTATTGCGCCTCTTTAAGAAAGCCACCTAAAAGGGTGGCTTTCTTTTTATATATCAATCACAGATACATTTTTTAACCCCGTCTTATTCTTACGCTTTGTATAGTGATAAAAGAGAATACACGGGGATTAACATGCGACTTTACGATAAGAAAATTATTTTCATTCTTCCTATGGTAGCTGCCATGGTGGCAGTAAGTGGCTGTCAGCCAAAATCTGCAGCTAAAGATGAGCAACCCGCATCTAGTGCTTCAGTAAAAGAGCAAAAACAAGCAGAAGTTCCTGTTATTCAGGCAAAAGTAATTCCAGTAAAATTACCAAAGTCTAAAGTTTGTCTTGAAGATGGCTGTACTGAATATGATTTTCAGACAGTACAAACGAATCAAAAATGGATTAATGATTATTTTACGAACCGTATAAAAAAAGCAGATCCGAATGCATTTGCCAACTTGGCTGATAAACCTGTTGAAGTACCAGAGGGAGAGCCTCGTTCAAGTCAAAGTGCAATTTATGTCCGTTATTTGGGACAAAATTATAATCTAGCAACCTTTGCCTTACAGACATACTCATACTCTGCAGGTGCAGCACATGGCATGTCACATCAAGAATTCGTAAATTTTGATTTATTAAATAAAAAGCACATTACTGTTGCTGAACTTATTAAGCCGGATGTAGAAAAACAACTCGTTGATGCACTTTTTGATGCGAATACCAACTGGCTTCAAGAACATAATATTAGCCGTGAAAAACTGCAGTTAAGTGATAATTACTACTACGGTGCCAATGGGATTGTTTTTGTTTATCCAGTTTATGAATTGGCTTCTTATGCAGAGGGTATGACTGAATTAACACTGCCGTATTTTGAGGCAGCTAAGTTCATTAAACCTGAGTATTTACCAAGTGTGCCAAACTACAACATGTAAAATATGTGGTCTCTTCTTAGAATTGTGTGAAAGCTATTCGATATGAAGATGATCACTATATTTTTTAGTTCTAAGGGCTTACACTATAGCCAGTTTTTTACCCATATTATGATTAATTATGATCGACCCTAAGTTACTCAGAAATAATATTGAAGTCGTTAATGCAGCTTTGGCAAAACGTGGTGTTCAGCTAGATGTCCAAGAATGGGCATCTTTAGAAACTCGCCGTAAAGACTTGCAATCAAAAACTGAAAAGTTACAGGCAGAGCGAAATGCCGGTGCTAAACAAGTGGGTCAGATTAAAAAATCCGGTGGCGATGCTTCTGAAATCATGGCACGTATGCAGGCCATTGGTGATGAGATTAAAGCTGCTGAAGTTGCTTTATCAGAACTACAAAACGAGATTGAGCAAAAAGCACTAAGCATTCCAAACTTACCAGATGAGTCTGTTCCAGTTGGTAAGGATGAAAGTGATAACGTTGAAATCTCAAAATGGGGTACACCTCGTCAGTTCGATTTTGAAATCAAAGATCATACTGATTTAGGCGAGTGGATGGGCGGCCTAGAGTTTGAAACTGCGACCAAACTTACTGGTTCACGTTTCAGCGTGTTGAAGGGGCCTTTAGCGCGTCTACAACGTGCTTTAACTCAGTTCATGCTTGATACCCATACTTTAAAGAATGGCTATACTGAAGCTTACGTGCCTTATTTGGTTAATGCTGACTCACTTCGTGGGACAGGACAATTACCAAAATTTGAAGAAGATTTATTTAAACTTCAAGGCGAAAAAGAATACTACCTTATTCCTACAGCTGAAGTTCCTGTCACAAACTTTGTTCGTGACGAAATCATTGATGCAGACCGTTTACCATTAAAATATGCAGCCCATACACCATGTTTCCGTAGTGAAGCTGGTTCTTATGGACGTGATACACGTGGCTTAATCCGTCAGCACCAATTTGATAAAGTTGAAATGGTGCAAATCGTTAAACCTGAAACATCTATGCAGGCACTTGAAGAACTCACTGCACATGCTGAGGGCATTTTGCAGGCACTTGGTTTGCCATACCGCAAAATTTTGCTCTGTGGTGGTGATATGGGCTTTGGTGCGATGAAAACTTACGACTTAGAAGTATGGGTTCCAAGCCAAAATACATATCGTGAGATTTCAAGCTGCTCTAATATGGGTGATTTCCAAGCACGTCGTATGAAAGCGCGCTTCCGTATGGATCAGAAGAAGACTGAATTAGTGCATACGCTAAACGGCTCAGGTCTTGCAGTAGGACGTACTTTGCTTGCGGTAATGGAAAATTACCAACGTGAAGACGGCTCAATCGAGATTCCAGAAGTATTACGCCCATATATGGGTGGTGTAACGTTTATTGACTAAACTTTGCATCTAAATTGTGCACGTTTTTTGCTTAAACATAATCAGATGATTGATGTAGAGGTTTAAGGTGGATATTTTTCCAATCTCTTTGAAGTTGCAGCAGCAACGTTGTCTGATTGTGGGCGGAGGGCATATTGCTTTACGCAAGGCAACCTTATTAGCTAAGGCGGGAGCAATAATTGATATTGTTGCTCCTGAAATTGAAGAACAACTTCTGCAATTAGTAACAACAACAAATGGTCAGCATTTTGTTGAAGTCTTCTCTGAGAAATTTTTAAGTACACCATATCGACTCGTCATTGCCGCGACCAATGATCCGCAAGTCAATAAAACAGTTTTCGAGCAATGCGAAGTACGTAATTTACTCGTAAACAGTGTTGACGATATTCCACATTGCCGCTTTATGGTTCCTGCGATTATTGACCGTTCACCTTTAGTGATTTCGGTTGCTTCAAATGGGAAATCTCCTGTTTTATCTCGTCAAATCCGTACACAATTAGAAACATCCATTCCGCATGGAATGGGAAAGTTAGCTGAGTTTTCAGGAAAATGGCGAAATCAGGTTAAAGTAAAAATTTCTAATCCCGATGAACGCCGTATTTTTTGGGAAAACTTGTATGCAAGTCCTTTAAAAGAGCAGGTTTTTAACGATAATCTAGATGTTGCAAATAGCATGCTTGAACAAGCATTGCAGGAGTGGAAAGCACCTAAAGGTGAAGTTTATTTAGTGGGCGCAGGTCCTGGTGATCCTGAACTGCTTACCTTAAAAGCTTTACGTTTAATGCAGCAAGCTGATGTAGTCATTTATGATCGTTTGGTATCTCAACCTATTTTAGAGTTATGCCGTCGAGACGCGACAAAAATATATGTCGGAAAAGCTCGCTCAAATCATTCGGTTCCCCAAGATGGTATCAATGCTTTACTCGTTGAATATGCTCAACAAGGAAAGCGCGTTTGTCGTTTAAAAGGCGGTGATCCGTTTATTTTTGGGCGTGGTGGAGAAGAGATCCAAGAATTATTCCAAGCTGGTGTGCCATTTCAGGTGGTTCCGGGTATTACGGCAGCGTCAGGCTGTTCAGCTTATGCGGGTATTCCGCTCACTCATCGTGATTATGCGCAGAGTGTACGTTTTCTAACTGGCCATTTAAAAGAAGGCTCTCCTGAGCTTCCTTGGAATGAGCTGGTATATGAGAACCAGACTTTAGTTCTTTATATGGGCTTAGTCGGCTTGGAACGTATTTGTGAGCAATTAATCGCTCACGGACAGCGTCCAGATATGCCAGTTGCATTAATTTCAAAGGGTACAACCCCTGAACAAAAGGTTGTGGTGGGGTCACTTGCTGATATCGCATCTAAAGTGACAGAACATCAAATTCATGCGCCGACTCTTACTATTATTGGTGAGGTCGTACGTCTGCGTGAACAGTTACAGTGGAACTAATGGGCTAATAATTTCTTTGATAGATTTAATGATTGCCTGAGTTAACCAACAAGTAATTTAAGTGAGTAATTAAGTGATTCATGTTGTTCTATACGAGCCTGAAATCCCTGCAAACACAGGGAATATTATTCGACTATGCGCGAATACGGGGGCTCAATTGCATTTGGTTAAGCCTTTAGGTTTTGAGCTTGATGATAAAAAGCTTAAACGTGCAGGGCTTGATTATCATGAATGGGCAAGAATGCAGATTTGGGACAATATTGAAGCATGCCTTGCTGACTTAAAGTCAAAAGGTGTTGAGCATGTCTTTCCTCTAACGACAAAGGGTTCTGCAACTCCGCATACAGTTGATTTGAATCGACCTGTGGCTTTACTGATGGGGCCTGAAACACGTGGCTTGCCTGAGCATGTACGTTTGATGTTTCCTCAAGAACAGTGGATTCGCTTACCAATGGCTGAAAACTCTAGAAGTTTAAATTTATCTAATGCGACTGCTGTGATTGTTTATGAAGCATGGCGTCAGCAAGGCTTTAAAAATTTAGGTTAGTTTCATAAATACAAAAAAATAAGGCCTTTAGTGGCCTTATTTTTTTGATCTAATTTTAATTTAAGCTTGTTCTAGTACTTTTTCATCATAGATGATTTGTGCTGCTAAAACTTGTTCGATGTTTGTTTCAGCCCATTCTTTTAACTGGAAGGCCATTGAAGCGACATTCTGTCCTAATGGTGTAAGTGAGTAGTCAACACGAATAGGTGAAGTGTCTTGAATCTTGCGTTCGATAAAGCCGTCTCTTTCAAGCATTTTTAACTTTTGTGACAAGACTTTAGGTGAAATACCTTGAATATTCTTTTTGAGCAAATTGAAGTGCTGTGTTTCTTCTTCAAGAATGTTTAAGATGAGTAAAACCCACTTGTCTGCAATTTTTTCAAAAAATAAACGAGCAGGGCAATGTTGTTGAAAAATATTATATTTTAGACATTCATTCATACCATTTACCTACTTATTTTAAAAAAAATATACTAGTTACCAAGTGGTAACTAATTGACACCTAGTTTCTAAAATATATCATAAAATGGAATTTAATAAAACACAGGTTCTTCCATGTCTAATTCTAATATTGCGGTTGTATATTTCTCTGGTTATGGCCACACGAAAGTAGTTGCTGAAACTTTTGCTAATGAAATTAATGCTCAACTTATCCAGATTGATCAGGAAGGTAATATTACTGAGCAAGATTGGGAAACATTAAACAATGCAAAAGGTATTGTTTTCGGTGCTCCAACTTATATGGGTGCAGCACCATGGCAGTTTAAAAAATTTGCTGATGCAACTTCAAAAGTTTGGTTTACACGTGGTTGGGAAGATAAAGTATTTGCAGGCTTTACCAACAGTGCAAGCCTAAATGGTGATAAGCAAGTTACGCTTATTCAATTACAAACTTTAGCATCACAACACGGTGGTATTTGGGTGAGCTTAGGTCTATTGCCAGCAAACACTAAAAACGCAAAACGTGAAGATGTAAATAACTTGGGTGGCTCGGTAGGTCTACTTGTTCAGTCGCCATCAGATGCAAGTGTAGATGAGATTCCAACAGGGGACTTGGAAACAGCAAAACTTTATGCAAAACGCGTACAAGGTATTGTAAATAAAATATTCGGATAATAAGTCCATAAAAAAGGCGCTTTAAGCGCCTTTTTTATTATTCATGCTCGTTGTGTTGAGGAGCATTGTATTTAAAGCCTTTGGTCTTGTAAGCAAGATAACCTACACCAACCACTGCCCAAGCTAAGCCAATTTGTAAAGCAAGCTTGTCAATTTCTAACCACATTAGGAACACACTGGCAAAGCCAAGCGTCGGTACAATAATGTAATTAATAATATCTTTAATAGATTTGTTTTTACCATCTCTAAGCGCATAACGCGAAATGACAGAGAAGTTCACAAAACTAAAAGCAGTTAAGGCCCCGAAACTAATTAAGTTAACAATATGTTCAAGGTCTAAAAAGCCAGCAGATAACGCAACTACACCAACAATAAGAATGTTGTAAGTTGGAGTATGTAGTCTTGGGCTGATATGACCAAACAACTTTTTATTGATAACGCCATCACGTCCCATAACATACATTAAGCGAGATACGCCAGCGTGTGCCGAAATACCAGATGCCATTACTGCAACCACAGCAAAGTATAAAACTAATGTTTTAAAGGCAATGCTACCAATTGCTGCAACCATCACAGGTTGTGATTCATCTAACGGTTTAAAGTAAGTCGTTGGGTTGCTTGGGAAATACAACTGGATAAAGTAAGTACTTATGATGAAAATGACACCAGCAAGCAATGCTGTTGAAAAAATCGCTTTTGGAAGTGTTCTTTCAGCATCTTTTGTTTCTTCGGCAAGTGAAGATAAAGCATCAAAACCTGTGAAAGAGAAACAAAGTACCGTTGCACCACCAATCAAAGCACTAATAGACGTCATATCATTCCAAAAAGGAGTGAGTGACCATAATTCAGCTTTATCCGGATTTAGCGTACCATCGGCATATACACCTTGGGTAAGCAAGGTATACACTTGATAAACAAAGTAAAAGATAACACCAAGTTGAATAACTACAATTGTACTGTTAAAACGAGCAACGAAACGTGCGCCGAATAAGTTAATAACAGTCATTAATGCAGTTAGGCCAATTACCCATAACCAATTATTTACTTCTGGAAACAATGCTCTTAAATAAATATCGGCCAAAATGATATTGACGAGTGGTGAAAGTAAATAGTCTAGCCAAGATGACCAACCCACCATAAAACCAACATTAGGGTGAATTGACTTTTGGGCATAGGTGTATGCTGACCCTGAAGAAGGATAGCGTTTGATCATGTGTCCATAACTGATCGACGTCAATAAAATTGCAACTAACGCAAAAATATAAGAAGTAGGTACATGACCACCACTTCGTTCTGATACTAAACCAAAAGTATCAAATAAAGTTAATGGCTGAATATAAGCTAAACCAATAATAATGATGTGCCATAGCACAAGATTCTTTTGAAGTTTAGCTGTTGGTTTAGTCCCAGATAAGTTTGTCAACGGCGTTATCCTCATAATCGTTGATCAAGGATCAGCTTGGTGTTAAGGATCGTTTGAGACGAACGATCCCCCCTACATAAAAGATAAAGTGCGCCAATCTATCCTAAATTGATGCAAATTGTCAGTACTTTCGTGGATTTTTTAGCAAATTTTTTGCCATATTTCCAAAGAAAATGATGAATAAAAATTCATAGATATAAAAAAGGTCTGATTTGTCATAAAAATCAGACCTTTAGTTTTTTCTTTAGATAGCTAAAACTTAAATTACCAAGCTTTTTGTAAGATCTCGCGTATATCTTTTAAGCTTGCTTCTTTAGGGTTGTAAATAATAGAGCCATCATTTAGTGCTTTTTCTGCAACTTCATCAAGTTGTGCTTCAGTAACCTTACCAGTTTCGCGCAAGGTACGTGGTAACTTGGTTAAGCTAAATAAGCGATCACGCATTGCTAAAATAGTTGTAATTGCTCTATCTGCACGTTGGGTTGCTGGAGTTTGCGCATAGATATCTGCACCAGCTAGAGGTAATAGTAATTCACCAATTTTCTGACCATTTACTTGTTTGTTGTATTCAAGCACATAAGGTAAGAATAGGTTCATACATAAACCGTGGGGCAGGTGAGCAACTGCACCTAATGCATGTCCTAACGAGTGCACAAGGCCTACCATCGAGTTAGAAAATGCGATACCTGCCATTGTAGAAGCTTGTGCGAGTTCTAAACGGCCTTGCGAGTCATTTGGATTTTCTAAAACATTAAATAAATTTTCACTAATCTTTTTGATACCCGCACTTGCATAGGCATCACTGAGTGGATTAGCTGCCATGCAAGTATATGCTTCAACACAGTGTGTTAACGCATCCATACCAGTCATTGCCGTCAAGTGAGGTGGCAAAGTTAATGTCATGCGTGGATCTAAGATTGCAGCATGTGGCATTAAATAGTATGAAGCAAATGCCAATTTAACATTCTTTTGTGTGTCGGAAACCACAGCAACCATAGTCACTTCTGAACCTGTACCTGATGTGGTTGGAATCACAAAAAATGGCTTTAATGGTTTTGGTAGGTTATGTGCACCAGAATATTGAAGAAGGTCATTTCCACCTTCAGAGACTAAAATATTGGTTGCTTTAGAGGTATCAATAACAGAGCCACCGCCAACAGCAATAATCGCGTCACACTTATTTGTACGATAAGCTTCTGCTGCAAGACGAACCACTTCAAGACTTGAGTCTGGTGGAACATCATCAAAAACATGGCCAATCACAGCATCAGTTGTGCTGAATGCAGCTTCAATAGGGTTGAGTAAGCCATTTGCACGAACGCCTTTATCGGTAATGATAAGAGGACGCTTTGCACCTAAAGTCGCAAGTTCAAACGGAATATGTTCTAAAGCAGCATTACCGGCAATGACTTTTACAGGACAAAAGAATTCGTAATATGGTTTAGCCATGTTATGCGCTCCGCTTGAAGTAAGACTTAGCTACTTTTAAATAAATATTTGCAGCTTCGTTGAATTTTTCTTTTAGGGTGAGTTCGGTTGGGTATTCTTTAACTGCGAGTGAAGCTACCAATTTCGGTAAAATGAGAGATTCCATTTTGTTTAGGCAGCGTACTAAACGAATTGCTGCGGATACGTCACCATCGGCAATCATTCGATCATTTGCAAATGCTTGAGCAGTGCTTTCCTGAAATGAGAAAACCAGAAATGCATGGGTTACATGCTTAAATGTAATGGTTAAATCAGGCTTTTTTTCTGCTCTTTTCAGCAGTTCTAATTGTTTGTTCTCTGTCACTCGGGCAAAAAATGCTGGTCCATTTGGGAAGACATTCATTGAAAGTACAAAGTGAACAGGAAATTTGGATACTTCCTCTTGTATTTCACTATCTACCTGACTCGCCATGACTAAGCCACGACCAACAACATCCATCATGAGCTTAACGTAGGCAAGTTGCAGAGTGGGCTTTACAGCTTTTGTCGAAATCACTTGCTATCCCTTCTTAAAATTATGCAAAAGCAAATTTAGAGTAATTACTCTAATCTATTTTTATTCCATCTCAAAATCATTTATTCAATTTTGACTTCAGGGTCATTAAAGTACCCAGAGGCCTTAATATACTCAATAAAGTCCTGACAAAGTTGTTCAAATGATGGATATGGAGTCACCAAATCTTGTATGCGAACCATTTCTAAACCTGCATATCCACATGGATTAATGGTTTGAAAACCTGTTAATGCACAGTCCAAGTTTAGGGCTAAACCGTGATAACTACGTCCACGACGAATTTTGAAACCTAAGGAACCAATCTTTCTATCATTTACATATACGCCTGGAGCATCTGGTTTTGCATATGCTTCAATATTATATTTCTTTAAAACATCAATCATAAATTGTTCAGCAAAACTAACCAATGTACGCACATTCCACTTTAGCCGATTAAGATCAAACATAAAGTACGCCACCAGTTGGCCAGGGCCATGCCATGTTACTTGTCCACCACGATCAGTTTGAACTACAGGAATATTGGATGGAATAAGAATATGCTCTGGTTTTCCAGCTTGACCTTGAGTTAATACTTCGTGATGTTGGAGTAACCACAGCTCATCTGCTGTGTTTTCATCACGTTGATTGGTTAGACTCTTCATCAATTCGAATTTGCTTTGATAATCTTGTAAATCGTTCCACTGACGAATAATCAAAGTGGGTTTATCAAGGCTCATTAAACATTTTCCTGTGCGATGTACTTAACAGAAGAGCAACTTCACTTTTAAATTATGAGAGTATGCTCTTGATGAGTTTAAAGTATTTTGCTTAAACGATTCTAAATATTTGTAATTATTTATAATAAGCTTGATAGAAATAAAAATGCCATGACATTAAAGTTGTCATGGCATCTTAAAATTAAAGTGCAGTTCTTATTTGCGGACAAGCAGCCAAGTCTGCATACAAAGCATGAACTTGTTCCAATTCATCAAAGCGTAATTGTGCGGTTAATGAATGGTATTTACCTGTACGAGATTCTTGTACTTTTAACGTTGATTGGTCAAAGTCAGGAAAATGTTTTACTAGAATATCAACTACAGCTATACGTAATTCTTCACCCGCATCGCCAATGAGTTTAATTGGATAGTCCATTGGAAATACCCAAAGGTCTTCACGGAGTTCGCGAGATGGAGTGCGGTCTAACATAAGTAACCTCATCATGTGAAACGCCTGCATCATCGCAGGCGTTTGTAGCTCTTTCTATTAAATGGGGACTAGCGTCGAAATTTCAAGATTTCAAAACTTAGTCATTCTCTAAGAAAGAACGCAAGTGTTCAGAACGAGAAGGGTGACGTAATTTACGTAATGCTTTCGCCTCGATTTGACGAATACGTTCACGCGTTACATCAAACTGTTTACCAACTTCTTCTAAAGTATGATCGGTTGGCATATCGATACCAAAACGCATTTTCAATACTTTAGCTTCACGTTCAGTTAAGTTTTCTAGAACTTCACGAGTTGCTTCTTTTAAGCCTTCTGAAGTCGCAGCATCAATTGGAGAAGTGATGTTCTGGTCTTCAATAAAGTCCCCAAGATGCGAATCTTCATCATCACCGATTGGAGTTTCCATTGAAATTGGTTCTTTAGCAATTTTAAGAACCTTACGAACTTTGACTTCGTCCATTTCTAAACGTTCGCCCAACTCTTCTGGAGTAGGTTCACGGCCCATTTCCTGTAATAACTGACGAGAGACACGGTTAATCTTGTTAATCGTTTCAATCATATGTACAGGAATACGAATTGTACGTGCTTGGTCCGCAATAGAACGGGTAATTGCCTGACGAATCCACCAAGTTGCATAAGTCGAGAATTTATAACCACGACGGTATTCAAACTTGTCTACAGCTTTCATCAAACCAATGTTCCCTTCTTGAATCAAGTCAAGGAACTGTAAACCACGGTTGGTGTATTTCTTCGCAATAGAAATTACCAAACGAAGGTTGGCTTCTACCATTTCTTTTTTCGCACGACGAGCTTTGGCTTCACCAATTGCCATACGTTTAGAAATATCTTTAATTTCAGCAACGCTTAAATTAAGTTCTTTCTCAATATCTGCAATCTTTTGTTGGAATGCTAAAACATCTGGACGAACTTTCTCTAAATGTCCTTTGATTTCTGCAGGAGCTTTAGCAATTTGTTCATCTAACCAAGCTGGATTAGATTCTTGTTTAGGGAAAGATGTACGGAATTGAGTACGGTCCATACGGCCACGACGTACTGCATAACGCATAATTTCACGTTCGTTGGCACGGATTTGTTCGTGAGTTCCGCGAATCATTTCTGAAATAATGTCAAATAAACGTGGAGTAAATTTAAACATCATGAATACAGTTGCTAAAGACTCAAGTGCTTCATTTGCTTCACGGCTATTACGACCATGTTTTTCAATCACGGACTTAGTTTGAGCCCATGCAGCTTCTAATTCAGCAAAACGAACTTTTGCAACTTCAGGGTCTGGACCTGAATCGCCTTCAGAGTCATCATCACCTTCAGATTCTTCTTCCTCATCGTCATCATCAAGCTTAACTTCTTTCGTTGACTTTGTAGATGATTCGTCTTCTTCCTCAATCTCTTCAACTTCTTCTAAAACTTCAGGAATATCTTCATCAGTTTCAGGGTCGAGGTAGCCAGATAAAATATCGGCAAGACGGCGTTCGCCAGTTAAAAAATCATTATATTCTTTTAATACAACTTCAACAGCATTTGGCCAGTAAGCGATTGAGTTCAGGACATCACGAATCCCTTCTTCAATACGTTTGGCAATGCTGATTTCACCTTCACGGGTTAATAGTTCTACTGTACCCATTTCACGCATGTACATACGTACAGGGTCTGTCGTACGTCCAGGCTCATTTTCAACAGATGCAAGTACGGCAGCAGCCTCTTCTTCAGCAACTTCGTCAGTTGCATCAGCTGATTCGCCGAACATGGTATCGTCAGATTCAGGTGCACGCTCGTGTACAGGAATACCAACGTCTTGAAGCATCTGGATGATGTCTTCAATCTGTTCGCTTTCAGTAATCGAGTCCGGCAGATGATCGTTAACCTCAGCGTAAGTTAAGTAACCTTGTTCTTTGCCTCGGCTAATCAGAGCCGCTACTTGAGAAGTAGGGGAATGCATATCGCTCATCTTTGCTTACTCTTTGTTGAATCTGTGGCAGTGAAAAACCGTGCATGATAGCACAATTTGCTTGAAATGTTTCGGCTTTGATCGGTGACCGTTAAATAAAAAATATCTTTGAATTCACGACTATTTTTTGAATATTGGGCTAAAATCATTTTTTTCAAGTTTAAATCATAGAAAAATTTGTAGAAATCTTCGATTATCAAAAGACTGTGCTGTTTTATAAATACACAATTTTTTGGGCGAAAAAAAGTACAAATAGGCAATTAAATGAAAAAAATATAAATAAAACTTGACAAGGAAAAGTAAGCCAGATAAATAGCGGCTAGACCCATTCACATTTTTTCATTATGAGGTAGTTTTAGTGTCTTCTACAGATTTTGAACTAGATGATAACTACGGCGATGATGATGATGTCGGTTTTGATGAGTCATCAGGCAAAATCAGTGCAAAAGAATCGTTGGAAAAACGTAGATTAATTGATGATCTATTGGCACAGCGCCGTTTAGAGCGTGAGTTGAAAGATTTCGATTATGATTTAGACGACGATGATCTTGATGATGAAGACTGATCAAAACTAAATAGGGCATCGTCGGCTTAAGTGCTATGCTATCGTCAATTTCTTTTTAAAGTCAGGTAACACAATGAGTGCATTAGATTTAGACCAGTTAAGTGAATATCTAGATGGAGACCACAATGAGTATGGTCTAGACTTTGCTGCAACTCATGGTTTTTTGTGTGCAATTGCAGTAGGTCCTCAGTTTGACCGCTGGTTAGATGAATTGTTCGAAGGTAACCAGAAAAAGGTTCCGGCAGAAATTATTCAACAAATCAAGGTTTGGCTAGAGTCGATTCGTCAAGATTTAGCAAATGAAAATGGGATTGAATTTCCATTTGAAGTTGAAGAAGCTGACGTTGAATCAAGCCTAGGCGATTGGAGTGTAGGGTTTGTTGACGCAATGTTCTTAAACGAAGAGGCGTGGTTTGCTCCAGAGTATGAAGAACAATTGGTTGATTTAACTTTACCGATCATGGTTTTTAGTGGAATTGATGAAGAAGATCCACAGATGGAATCTTTCCGTCGCAATGGACAGTTAATGGATGAACTGGCAGAAGAAATTCCAGATAATTTGAATGAATTATATTTGATGTACCATACTCCAAATTAATTTATTAGAAGAAATAATAAATAACGTCCTTTCTAGGGCGTTTTTTATGTTTTTAGTATTTTTAATACATAATTAAATATAATATTTTTACATTAATTTTATTTCTATATAATCACTTGCAAAATTTTTTGATATCAATCTCTTAATCAAAAAATTAATTTATTTCGCCATAAATATTTTATAGGCGATATGAAAATCTTTAATGCATTAACAACGTGATTTAATATGAATATAATTTTTAAAATTACTAGCGTACTGTCAGTAATATTACTTGTAGCTTGCGGTGATGAAAATAGCAACAGTGTCAGTGAAGAAAAAATTGCACCCTCTACCCAAAATCAAGTTGCTTATAAAATAATCTCTGGTACTGCATTTTCAACTTCTGCTTTAAATGGGGCAAATGTAACAGCAATTTGTAAAGATGGGCTTGGTTTTAAAGATAATGTAATTGTTAATGCACAAGGGCAATGGCAAGGTGAAATAGACACCAGTAAATTTCCTTGTCGTTTAGAGGCAAAAGCTGATGGGCAAACTTATCATAGTTATATCGACCATGAGGGTAGTGTAAATATTAACCCGCTTACAGATATGGTTGTTGCTTATGCAAGTAACCAGGTTCCTGTAACGTGGTATCAATCTGGAAGCATGGCTACAGAAAAGTTAAATTTGGCAAATTCTGCTTTGGTGGCTGAACTTATTAAAAAGGGATACCGTATTAATAATGATATAGATCTATTTAATGCTGAGATGAAAGCAAATAACCCTATTCCTCAAGCTATTCAAGAGTTGTTGGAAGCTATTAAAAATAATGGAAATATTAAAGACTATGATGCACTGTTAATGTTAATTAAAGACGGAAATTTATCTCAAATACCGATTAAATCAGATCAAATTCTTGTTAATCCTTTAAATATTAATATAGATACGACGGCTTGCCAACAATATGACTCAGGTATGATCGAAAGGTATAATTATTGTACTTCAAATGTTTTGCCTGATTTTAAGGAAGATCAGTTAATTACACCTTTTGGTGAAAAATGTAGTTTAACAAAAGTGGGCGATATGCTCACAGTTAGTAATGGTAAATTGACTATATCTACATTTATCAATAAAGATGAGAATGATGAGATTCCTTCGAAAACATCTATTGGTACTTTATTTGTAGCCTCTAATCCTGTTTTATCGTCCCAAGAGAATGTTTTATATAATATTGGAATTTCATTTCTAACTAATGGGCAAATTAATGGTGTAAGTGCTGGCAATGGGGAAGGTGAAGCTTTAGTTTGTGCAACAACTAGATCACGTACCTAATAATAACGACTTATATCTTAAATTTGCTTTATATAATTTATTATGAAAAGGGCATCGTTTGATGCCCTCTTTTAATTATAAACGTTTACGCTTAGCTGCAGCAATTTGTGATTGACGCATACGGAAACCAGCTTTTTGTTTCTCAGTCGTTTTATCGATGCAATATACGCAAGAAACACCATGTTCATAGCTTGGTAGAGCAGACTCTTCCGGAGTTAAAGGCCAGCCACAAGCATGACATTTAATGTTTGCACCTTCTTCGACACCATGAGTTACAGCAGTACGTCCATCAAATACGAAACATTCACCTTCCCAAAGGCTCTCTTCCGCTGGAGTTTCTTCTAAGTATTTAAGAATACCGCCTTTGAGGTGGTAAACCTCTTGAAAGCCTTCCTGAAGAAGTAAAGAGGTCGATTTTTCACAACGAATACCGCCTGTACAGAACATCGCGATTTTCTTGTCTTTATGCTGTTCTAACTCTTTTTTTACGTACTCAGGAAATTCACGGAATGTTTCGGTTTTAGGATCGATCGCACCCTTGAAAGTACCAGCTTTATATTCATAGTCGTTACGCGTGTCGATTAGAATTACATCATCACGTGCAAGAAGCTCATTCCATTCTTTAGGGTCAAGATAGTGACCTACTAAATCACGAGGTTTTACTTCTACGCCTAAAGTTACAATTTCTTTTTTAAGCTTAATTTTCATTTTGCGGAAAGGTTTGTCAGAGCTATGGGACTCTTTATATTCCATAGCGGTAAAACCTTCGTTTAACAAAAATTGATGAATTTTATCAATTGCCTCACGGTCGCCAGCAACGGTACCATTAATTCCTTCACCTGCTACAATCAGAGTTCCGCAAAGGTTAATTGTTTTCACTAAGTCTAAAAGACGTTGTTGAAGATCCGCAGGATCTTGAACTTCTTTAAATTGATATAGTGCTGCAACAACCCAACCCGCGGTCGCTTGCTGTTCTACAGGTGCAAGCTGTTCTACAGTAGCGTTCATGGAAAACTCCAAATGTATTAAGATAGAAATTTAAGGCGCGTATTTTAGCGCGAAAATTTGTAATAAGCGAGAAAACCATAAAAAGTATATGGTTTATTTAAGGAGTCTGTTTTGAGTAATGATCATCGAACGCTCTCTCTCACCCCATGTGCAGGGCGTTGTTCAACAGTTTTTGGTGATCAGGTATGTCGTGGTTGTCGCCGTTTTAACCATGAAGTGATTCAATGGAATACTTATACAGCAGAGCAGCGTTTAGCTGTCTGGAAGCGCTTAGATGATCAATTAGACCAGATTTTGGTACCTATGTTGCCACAGGCGAATGTCCAGCATGTGGAAGGTTTTATATTAAGCAAGCGTGTTCGTCTAATGGAAGGGGCGAGTAAAGGTCGTAAACTTTACCATGCCTTAAAAATATGTGAAAAAAATAAACATTTTGCATCTGAAAGTGGTTTAGGGATTTCAGAAGCACAAGTTAAAGAGGTATGGACTGAATTTGAAAGACGTGTCTTGGCTTTGGCTAAAGCAAGTTATGAGTTGGCTTGGTTAAGAGCTGATGGTATTAGTCATCACTTGTTAAATATGTTTGAAGAAGAATAACTTTTAAAAAACTTATTTATAAAAAAAGCTGCCATAAGGCAGCTTTTTTACATTAATGTTCTTTTGAATATTAACGCTTGATGTCACGTTGAACTTCACCAGTGTAAAGCTGACGTGGACGACCAATTTTGTAAGGACCGCTGTGCATTTCTAACCAGTGGCTGATCCAGCCAACTGTACGTGCAAGAGCGAAGATTACAGTAAACATTTCTGTTGGAATACCAATCGCTTTAAGGATGATACCAGAGTAGAAGTCTACGTTAGGGTAAAGTTTACGTTCAACGAAGTACGGGTCGTTCAACGCAATACGTTCAAGTTCCATAGCAAGCGCTAATTGAGGATCATTGATACCTAAAGCTTCAAGAACTTCGTCACAAGTTTGTTTCATAACTTTAGCGCGTGGGTCGAAGTTTTTGTAAACGCGGTGACCGAAGCCCATAAGTTTAACTTCTTTGCGTTTAACTTTTTCCATGAACTCAGCAACATTCTCAACGCTACCGATTTCATCAAGCATTTTAAGAACTGCTTCGTTCGCGCCGCCGTGTGCAGGTCCCCAAAGTGCAGAGATACCAGCAGAGATACATGCATATGGGTTCGCACCAGTAGAACCAGCAAGACGAACTGTAGATGTAGACGCGTTTTGTTCGTGGTCAGCATGAAGCGTAAAAATACGATCCATTGCGCGAGCAAGAACAGGGTTTACTTTGTAGTCACGATCTGCAGGAGTCGCAAACATCATGTGTAAGAAGTTTTCCGCGTAATTTAAGTCATTACGTGGATAGATGAATGGCTGACCTACAGTATATTTGTAGCTCCAAGCAGCAAGTGTTGGAATTTTTGCAATTAAACGAATTGCAGTGATTTCACGGTGGTTAATGTCTTCGATGTCAAGATTGTTGTGATAGAACGCAGATAATGCACCAACAACACCAACCATGATTGCCATAGGGTGAGCATCACGACGGAAACCATTGAAGAAACGGCTAACTTGATCGTGAACCATAGTGTGAGCACGAACTTTCGTATCAAACTCAACTTTTTGTTCAGCAGTTGGGAGCTCGCCATTTAATAATAAATAACAAGTTTCAAGATAGTCTGCTTGAGTTGCTAGTTGGTCAATCGGGTAACCGCGGTGTAATAAAATACCTTTGTCACCATCAATGAAAGTAATTTTAGATTCGCATGCGGCTGTCGCCATAAAACCAGGATCGAAAGTAAAATGACCTTCTTTCAGTATGCTGCTCACATCAATTACATCTGGACCTAAAGTGCCACTGTAGATTGGTAATCCAATTTCTTTGCCATCAAGATGTAATACGGCTTTTTTGCCATTTGCTTCAGACATTCAATAGATCTCCTGTCCTGGTGAATGATTATCTGACTCGAAATCCTAATTTTCTCATGTGCGAATCAGACGGTGTCAAAATTTGCTATAAGATTAGTGAGTACTGAAATTTTGTCAATTATACTTATGGATAAAAAATGACGTTCCCACAGAGAGTTAGTCATCAAGACCCGAGCAAAAAAGTCAGTAAAATCACTGCATCGGGATGGTATCATAAGTCAATTCAAGAAGAACGTGCAGAAAAAAAATGAAGCGTGAGTACAATTGTAAGCAAATTTTTAAATAAAAATTAAGAATTCGTAGTGGTCATAAAATGCCAATCGGCTTAAAAAAATCATAAAACTCAGTCTGTAATTTTAAATTGCAATTCAAAAATTGCTTCATTATCACCATTTGATAATTCCAAAAGTTGTACTTTTTTTGAGTTTAATTGTCTAAAAAATAGCTTGTTGATCATGCTTGAAAAATTAAAAAGCTTTTTTTGTAAAAATACTGCTCACTGTTAAGAGTCAAGTAGCTCTTTATTACTTTTAAGATAAGTATGGATAGTTACCATTTTAAAAATAAAAACGATCAAAATTGGTAAGTAAGAATAATTTTAGTTTATGCTTTCGATTAGACTTGATGATTTATTAACTTTATCTTTAGTCTAAAACTCACTTATTTTAAATAAAGCAGTAGAAAAGATATTTTTTATAAAATATGAGGTTAAACAAGCACATGTTTTGTTTTATCTTAAGTTTTGGATAGGGAAGACTGCTGTTTGGCTATGTGAATGATTCTTATTTGATGAGTTTTTGCGGAAAAGGCAAAGTGGATTGTTTGTATTTTGATATTTCGCGTTTTATAATTCAGTGTCGTTTATAGGTTAGGCATGAGCTGTGCTTGCCTAACAATGCCAGCTTTCCTTGGAATTAATTCAACAAACTCCGGTCGGAGTTTCTACCTACAGGATGCCCGCTGTGAAAAGCAACAGACCTGTCAATTTGTCCATGGGTCAGGTGTTAGCGGTAAATTTACGCTCACCCGTGGCTATTGCATCAATTTTACACCGTTTATCAGGTGTCATCGTTTTCTTATTAGTACCAGTTCTCTTATGGATTCTAGATAAATCATTATCTTCACCAGAAGGATTTGACTACGTTAAAAATGTCGTTTTTGGAAATATCCTTGTACGTTTTGTCGTGTGGGTATTTGTAGCCGGCTTAATTTTCCACTTTATTGCTGGGGTTAAGCATTTGCTTGCAGATCTAGGTTTTGCTGAAGAACTGCAAAGCGGTCGTATTGCAGCGACAATTTCATTGATCTTATCTGTGGTAGCCATTATCGCAGCCTTTGTATGGATTATGTTCTAATGAAAAGTGCTACAGGTTTAACAGGTTCAGGTTCTCGTGATTGGTTTATCCAGCGTGTAAGTGCTGTGGTATTAGCAGCTTATACTGTTGTTCTTTTTGGTTGGATTCTCTGCAAAGGCGGATTTGACTATCAACAATGGGCTGGTTTCATGATGACATTACCAATGAAGATTTTTTCTTTATTGGCAATTTTATCGCTTATCGCACACGCATGGATTGGTATGTGGCAAGTTTTCACTGACTATGTCACTACTCGTCAAATGGGTCCTTCAGCGAAAGGTTTACGCCTTGTACTGACGACGGCTGTCATTATTGCAGTGTTTGTGTACGCAATCTGGGGTATCCAGATTTTCTGGGCGAATTGATAGGAAGATATCATGGGCGCGATAACCCCTAAAGAAGATTATTCAAATATTCAAAACCTCACTTTCGATGCAGTTATCGTTGGTGGTGGTGGTTCTGGTATGCGTGCATCTTACCAACTTGCTCAAGCAGGTTTGAAAGTTGCAGTACTTACTAAAGTTTTCCCAACACGTTCACATACAGTTGCTGCTCAAGGCGGTATCGGTGCGTCGTTAGGTAACATGCAAGAAGATAACTGGCATTTCCACTTTTACGATACAGTAAAAGGTTCTGACTGGTTAGGTGACCAAGACGCAATCGAATTTATGTGTCGTGAAGCACCAAAAGTTGTGTATGAACTTGAACACATGGGGATGCCGTTTGACCGTAACGCTGATGGTACAATTTACCAACGTCCGTTCGGTGGTCACTCTGCGAACTATGGTGATAAACCAGTTCCACGTGCTTGTGCTGCTGCTGACCGTACTGGTCACGCATTATTGCACACGCTTTATCAAAGCAACGTGAAAATGGGTACTCAATTCTTCGTTGAATGGATCGCTCTTGATTTGATCCGTAATGAAGCAGGTGATGTACTTGGTGTAACTGCAATTGACCAAGAAACTGGTAACATCGCAGTATTCCAAGCAAAAGCAACATTGTTTGCGACCGGTGGTGCTGGTCGTGTTTACCGTGCATCAACAAATGCTTATATCAACACTGGTGACGGTCTTGGTATGGCTGCTCGTGCTGGTATTCCATTACAAGATATGGAATTTTGGCAATTCCACCCTACGGGTGTTGCGGGCGCAGGCGTATTGTTAACTGAAGGTTGTCGTGGTGAAGGTGCGATCCTTCGTAACAAAGACGGCGAACCTTTCATGGAACGTTATGCACCGACTTTAAAAGACTTGGCTCCACGTGACTTCGTATCACGTTCTATGGACCAAGAAATTAAAGAAGGTCGTGGTTGTGGTCCAAAAGGTGATTATATCTTACTTGATATGACTCACTTAGGTGCTGACACAATCATGAAGCGTTTACCATCTGTATTTGAGATCGGTAAAAAATTCGCAAACGTAGACATTACTAAAGAACCAATTCCAGTAGTACCAACAATCCATTATCAAATGGGTGGTATTCCTACGAATATGCATGGTCAAGTGTGCTTACCAGAACCTGGTACAGACAACTACACTAAACCTGTAAAAGGTTTCTATGCAATTGGTGAATGTTCTTGCGTATCAGTACATGGTGCAAACCGTTTAGGTACTAACTCACTTCTTGACTTGGTTGTATTTGGTAAAGCTGCTGGTGAGCACATTATCGATTACGTAACTAAGCATCATGGTGATGAATATGCGCCACTTCCAACAAACGTATTAGAGCAAACTTTAGATCGCGTACGTAAGTTAGATGAATCAACTTCTGGCGAAAATGCACAAGAAGTTGCTGATGCAATTCGTGATATCGTTCAAGACCACGCTGGTGTATTCCGTACCCAAGCATTGCTTGATAAAGGTGTTAAAGAGATTCTTGCTCTTGAACCACGCGTGCGCAACATTCACTTGAAAGATAAATCTAAAGTATTTAACACTGCACGTGTTGAAGCGCTTGAAGTTGAAAACTTATATGAAGTTGCAAAAGCTACATTAATTTCAGCTGCTGCGCGTAAAGAATGTCGTGGTGCGCATACGGTAGTTGACTATGAATTACCAGCTGATCACCCAACTTATTCATACGGTCGCCGTGATGATGAGTGGATGAAACATACTTTATGGTATTCATCAGATAACCGTTTGGAATATAAGCCAGTGCGCTTCAAACCGTTGACTGTTGATCCAATTCCACCAGCACCACGTACATTCTAATCGGGAGTATAAAGATGAGTAGAGGTACTCGTACATTCGAAATCTACCGCTATGATCCTGATAAGGATAAAGCGCCGTACATGCAAACTTTCAAACTTGAATTGACTGATAAGCACCGTATGTTGCTTGATGCATTACTTGCTTTGAAAGTTCAAGATGAAACGTTAACATTCCGCCGTTCATGTCGTGAAGGTATTTGTGGTTCGGATGGTGTGAACATCAATGGTAAAAATGGTTTGGCTTGTTTATGGAATTTAAACGACCTACCTGAGAAAATTGTAATTCGTCCATTGCCAGGTTTGCCGGTTATTAAAGATTTGGTTGTTGATATGAACCAATTCTATGATCAATATGACAAAATTCAGCCATTCTTGATCAATAACCAACCAGCTCCACCTAAAGAGCGTTTACAGTCTCCTGAAGAGCGTGAACACTTGAATGGTTTGTATGAATGTATTCTTTGTGCATGTTGTTCAACTTCATGCCCATCATTCTGGTGGAACCCTGATAAGTTCTTGGGTCCTTCAGCATTGTTGAATGCATACCGTTTTATTATCGATTCTCGTGATACTGCGACTGCAGATCGTTTGGCTCGTCTTGACGATCCATTCAGTTTGTTCCGTTGTAAAGGTATCATGAACTGTGTGTCAGTATGTCCTAAAGGTTTGAATCCAACAAAAGCTATCGGTCATATCCGTAACATGTTGTTAGATCAAGCGGGTTAATTCTGCACAAATAGAGAACGCACATCCTTGATGTGCGTTTTTTTTTAACTTTATAATAGGCGTCTTATACTTTAGTCGCTAAAAAAGGGGTTTTTATATCAAGCACCATATATTAATAGATAAAATTGGATATGTATTTCGCTAATTTATAGATGGTATGTGTCAAAAAAATCAATCGTTCGTTAAGAACATGATACGATTTGCCACAAAGTTGTAGGTGAAAAAAGCGTATACTAGTGAAATTAAATTAAGTGGCACGATCTTAGATCAGTGCTTAATTTTTATGGTCAAAGTCATTTTAGAAAAGTTAATTGTGTAGTTAATTTTTCTAAAAAGATTTGCAAAAAATTGCTCGGTTTTAATCGAGTATAAGGTGAGTGATGATGCCATTGAGGGCGTTGTGATTCATTAATTACCTATGGAGTTTTCTCTCTAGGTAGTATGACGCCCCATGGTCTTGAAGACCTGTTGGGTAAGTAGTGTCATTTTTACCAATTTGACATTATGCATCATGGGTGTGCTTAAAAGGCAGCCTGTAATATTTTTTGCAATAGGAAATGGGTCCACAAATGCAAGAAGTTGCTGACGCATTGCGTCTTGACACTGAACTTTCCGCTGATAGTGCAGCGTATATTGAAGAACTTTACGAGCAGTACCTGACTTCCCCAACCTCCGTCGCTGAGGACTGGCGCCAATATTTCGATAAATATCCAAAGGGTGACCAACCACACAGCGCTGTGCGTGAGCAATTCCTATTACTAGGACGTAATGCTAATCGTGTTCAACCTGTTGTACAAAGTACTGTAAGTACTGAGCATGAGCGTCGTCAAATTGGCGTTTTACAACTTATTGCTGCTTATCGCAATCGCGGACATCAAAAAGCTAAATTAGATCCATTAGGTCTTGCTAAGCGTGAAGATATTCCTGATTTAGATCTTTCAGCACACGGTTTAACCAAATCAGATTTAGACACAGTATTCAACACAGGCAATCTTGAGATTGGTAAGAGTGAAGCAACTCTTGCTGAAATGATTGAAGCAATGGAAGCAATCTATTGTGGTTCAATCGGTGTTGAATACATGCATATCGTGGACACAAAAGAAAAGCGTTGGATTCAACAACGTCTTGAAAGTGCCCGTGGTAAATTCAATTACTCAAATGATCAAAAGAAAGGCTTCTTAGAGCGTTTAACCGCTGCTGAGGGTCTAGAAAAATATCTTGGTAATAAATACGTCGGTGCTAAACGCTTTGGTGTTGAAGGCGGCGAATCTTTTATTCCTATGGTAAACGAGATTATCCAGCGTGCTGGTGCTGTAGGCTGTAAAGAAGTTGTTATCGGTATGCCACACCGTGGCCGTTTGAACCTTCTTGTTAACATTATGGGTAAAAACCCTGCGGACTTATTTGGTGAGTTCGAAGGTAAATCAATTCATAAGAAAGGTTCAGGTGACGTTAAATACCACCAAGGTTTCTCAAGTAATGTAATGACTCCAGGTGGCGAAGTTCACTTGGCATTGGCATTTAACCCATCTCACTTGGAAATTGTTGGTCCTGTAGTTGAAGGTTCTGTACGCGCACGTCAAGTACGTCGTAGAGACATCGGCGGTGATGACGTATTGCCAGTTATTGTTCATGGTGATGCTGCATTTGCAGGTCAGGGCGTGAACATGGAAACCTTCCAAATGTCACAAACTCGTGGCTATACGGTTGGTGGTACAGTTCATATTATTGTGAACAACCAAGTTGGTTTCACAACTTCTGATCCACGTGATGCACGTTCTACAGAGTACTGTACAGACGTTGCTAAAATGATTCAGGCGCCAATTTTCCATGTAAATGGCGATGATCCTGAAGCTGTTATCTTTGCTACTCAATTAGCACATGATTTCCGTCACGAATTCCGTAAAGATGTTGTTATCGATTTGTTCTGTTATCGTCGTCGCGGCCATAACGAAGCGGATGAGCCATCTGGTACACAACCATTGATGTATCAAGTAATTGCGAAGAAAGCAACTACTCGTACACTTTATGCTGATCAACTTGTACAAGAGAAAGTACTTGATCGTGCTGAAGCTGATCAAATGGTTGAAGATTACCGTTCTGATTTAGAAGCGGGTAATCATGTAGCAAATGCATTGATTCTTGAACCAAATACCAAAATGTTTGTTGATTGGACTCCATATTTGGGCCATGACTATACAGACGATTGGGATACTTCATTTGACTTGAACCGCCTTAAAGAATTAGGCGAGGGCATGAGCAAACTTCCTGAAGGGTTTGTAATGCAGCGTCAGGTTCAAAAAGTAATTGAAGATCGCGTGAAAATGCAAACTGGTGAAACTCCTCTAAACTGGGGTGCAGCAGAAACTTTAGCTTATGCAACTTTATTAGATGAAGACTATCTAGTTCGTATTACTGGTGAAGACGTAGGTCGTGGTACCTTCTCACACCGTCATGCGAAATTGCATAACCAAGTTGATGGTTCAACTTACATTCCTCTTTGTCATGTTAAAGAGAACCAACCACGTTTTGCGATTTACGACTCTCTTTTATCTGAAGAAGCAGTTCTTGCGTTCGAATATGGTTACGCAACTACAATTCCTAAGAGCTTGATTATTTGGGAAGCACAATTTGGTGACTTCGTAAACTGTGCTCAAGTTGTGATTGACCAGTTTATTGCTTCTGGTGAGACTAAGTGGGAGCGTGTTTGTGGTTTAACAATGTTGTTACCACACGGTTTCGAAGGTCAAGGTCCAGAGCACTCTTCAGCTCGTTTAGAACGTTTCTTACAGTTATGTGCTGAAGACAACATGCAAGTGATCACTCCAACGACACCTGCACAGATTTTCCATGCATTACGTCGTCAGGCTGTACGCCCAATTCGTAAGCCATTAATCGTAATGTCACCGAAATCTTTACTTCGTCATAAACTTGCGACTTCTACTTTAGAAGAGCTAGCACATGGTTCATTCCAAACTGTAATTGACGAAATCGATCAAATTAACAAGTCAGATGTAACTCGTCTTGTACTTTGTGGCGGTAAAGTTTATTACGACTTACTCGAAAAACGTCGTGAACAAAACTTAACTAATGTTGCAATCGTACGTATTGAACAGTTGTATCCATACCCAGAGCAACGTCTTGCGGAAATCTTGGCTGCTTATCCAAATGTGAAAGAACTCGTTTGGGCGCAAGAAGAGCCGAAGAACCAAGGCGCTTGGTTGTTTATCGCACCGCGTTTATATGACGATATCTTAAAATCTGGCAAACAAATCCGTATCAGTTTTGCAGGTCGTGAAGCTTCTGCTGCACCAGCTTGTGGCTCACCGTACTTGCATGCAAAACAACAAGCTCAGCTAATTAATGATGCATTGGCAATCGAAGCTGAACAATCAGGAGATTCTCAATAATGGCAACCGAAATTAAAGCACCGGTATTCCCAGAGTCTGTTGCAGATGGCACCATCGCAACTTGGCATAAAAAGGTGGGTGAACCTGTATCACGTGATGAAGTAATCTGTGATATTGAAACCGACAAAGTTGTTTTAGAAGTTGTTGCTCCTGCAGATGGTAGCTTGGTTGCAATCATTAAAGGTGAAGGCGATACAGTTCTTTCTGACGAAGTTATTGCTCAATTCGAAGCTGGTGCTGGCGCAGCTGCTGCTCCTGCAGCAGTAGAACAAGCAGTTGCTCAAACTCAAGCTGGTGCAGCTCCTGTTGTTGAACGTACAGAAACTGTATCTGATCAAGCTCCTGCGGTTCGTAAAGCGTTAACTGAATCTGGTATTGCTGCTGCTGATGTACAAGGTACTGGCCGTGGTGGTCGTATCACTAAAGAAGATGTTGCAAACCATCAAGCTAAACCAGCTGCTAACGTTACTCCGTTAAGTGTTGCTGTTGGCGAGCGTATCGAAAAACGTGTTCCAATGACTCGTTTACGTAAGCGTGTTGCTGAGCGTCTTCTTGCTGCAACTCAAGAAACTGCAATGTTAACTACATTCAACGAAGTTAACATGAAGCCAATCATGGAATTGCGTAAGCAATATAAAGATGCTTTCGAAAAACGTCATGGCGCTCGTTTAGGCTTCATGTCATTCTTTGTTAAAGCAGCAACTGAAGCGCTTAAACGTTACCCAGCTGTAAACGCTTCAATTGATGGCGATGATATCGTTTATCATGGTTACTATGACATCGGTGTTGCAGTATCTTCTGATCGTGGTCTTGTTGTACCAGTATTACGTGATACTGACCGTATGAGCTATGCAGAAGTTGAAGCAGGTATTGCTGCTTATGCTGGTAAAGCACGTGACGGTAAATTATCTATCGAAGAAATGACTGGTGGTACTTTCACAATCACTAACGGTGGTACTTTCGGTTCATTGCTTTCAACTCCTATTTTGAACCAACCGCAAACTGGTATCTTGGGTATGCACAAAATCCAAGAGCGTCCTATGGCGGTAAATGGTCAAGTTGAAATCTTACCAATGATGTACTTAGCGCTTTCTTATGACCACCGTATGATCGATGGTAAAGAAGCTGTAGGTTTCTTAGTAGCAATCAAAGAATTGTTAGAAGAGCCAGCTAAACTCATCCTTGATCTTTAATTTCTTCGAATAAATACCTACCAGGGTAGAGCGATCCTCTATCCTGGTTTATGGAGATAAAAATGTCTCAACAATTTGATCTTGTTGTCATCGGCGGTGGTCCTGGTGGTTATGAAGCTGCGATTCGTGCTGCTCAACTAGGCTTCAAAGTCGCTTGTATTGAAAAACGTATTCACAATGGTAAGCCTTCTTTAGGTGGTACTTGCTTAAACGTAGGTTGTATCCCTTCTAAAGCTTTGCTTGATTCTTCTCATCGTTATGAAGATACAGTGCATCACTTAGCTGATCACGGTATTACAACTGGTGAAGTGAATTTCGATCTTGCAAAACTTCTTGCTCGTAAAGACAAAATTGTTGACCAATTAACTGGCGGTATCGATCAATTGCTTAAAGGCAACGGTATTGAGTGGTTAAAAGGTACAGGTAAATTACTTGCTGGTAAAAAAGTTGAGTTCGTTTCTCATGAAGGTGAAACTCAAGTTTTAGAACCTAAATACGTGATTCTTGCGTCTGGTTCTGTGCCTGTAAATATTCCTGTAGCTCCTGTAGATCAAGATATTATTGTTGATTCAACTGGCGCATTAAACTTCCCAGAAGTACCTAAGCGTTTAGGTGTGATTGGTGCTGGTGTAATCGGTTTAGAACTTGGTTCAGTATGGCGTCGTCTTGGTGCTGAAGTTGTTGTATTTGAAGCAATGGATGCATTCTTGCCAATGGCTGATAAAGCTTTGGCAAAAGAATACCAAAAGCTTTTAACTAAGCAAGGTCTTGATATTCGCGTTGGTGCTAAAGTTTCTGGCACTGAAGTTAATGGTCGTGAAGTGACTGTTAAATACACTCAAGGTGGCGAAGAAAAAACTCAAACTTTTGACAAATTAATCGTTTGTGTTGGCCGTAAAGCATATGCAGAAGGTTTATTGGCTGAAGATTCAGGTATTAAATTAACTGAACGTGGTTTAGTTGAAGTAAATGATCACTGTGCAACTTCTGTAGAAGGTGTATACGCGATTGGTGACTTGGTTCGCGGTCCAATGCTTGCTCATAAAGCAATGGAAGAAGGTGTAATGGCTGTTGAGCGTATTCACGGTCACGCAGCTCAAGTGAACTATGACACAATCATTTCTGTTATCTATACACACCCTGAAGCGGCGTGGGTAGGTTTAACTGAAGAGCAAGCTAAAGAAAAAGGTCATGAAGTAAAAACTGGTCAATTCGGTTTTGCTGTAAATGGTCGTGCTTTAGCTGCTGGTGAAGGCGCAGGCTTTGTTAAGTTCGTTGCTGATGCCAAAACTGACCGTTTATTAGGTATGCATGTCATTGGACCTGCTGCATCTGATATCGTTCACCAAGGTATGATCGCTCTTGAATTTGTATCTTCTGTTGAAGATCTTCAGTTGATGACTTTTGGTCACCCAACATTCTCTGAAGTTGTTCATGAAGCTGCACTTGCTGTAGATGGTCGTGCAATTCACGCGATTCAACGTAAGCGTAAATAAAATTAAAGAGCGGTTCTCCGCTCTTTTTCACATTCGATGGTGTGATTAAAAAATCATCAAGTTGATAGACGTAGACAGCAATTTGCATATACAACATGAGAATGTTGCGCAAATTGAAGACAACAAACAAAGTTAAGTAGGTAACTAAATGAACTTACATGAGTATCAAGCTAAAGCGTTATTGAAAGAATATGGTATGCCGGTACAAGAAGGTATCTTGGCAACCAATGCAGACGAAGCAGTTGCTGCATTTGAACAGCTTGGTGGTAAATTCGCTGTAATGAAGGCGCAAGTTCATGCTGGTGGTCGTGGTAAGGCTGGTGGCGTTAAAGTTGCAAAATCTAAAGAAGATGTTATCGAATTTGCAAACAATATCATTGGTACTCGTCTTGTAACGTATCAAACTGATGCAAATGGTCAACCAGTAAACAGCATCATTGTTGCTGAAGACGTATATCCAGTTGAGCGTGAGCTTTACTTGGGCGCGGTTGTAGACCGTTCTAGCCGTCGTATTACTTTCATGGCTTCTACAGAAGGTGGTGTAGAAATCGAGAAAGTTGCTGAAGAAACTCCAGAAAAAATTATCAAAGTTGAAGTTGATCCGTTAGTTGGCTTACAACCATTCCAAGCACGTGAAGTTGCGTTTGCTTTAGGTTTGAAAGACAAACAAATCGGTCAATTCGTAAAAATCATGACAGCTGCTTACCAAGCATTTGTTGAAAATGATTTTGCTTTATTTGAAATTAACCCACTTTCAGTTCGTGAAAATGGCGAAATTTTATGTGTAGACGCGAAAGTAGGTATCGACTCTAACGCGCTTTACCGTTTACCTAAAGTTGCTGCTTTACGTGACAAATCTCAAGAGAATGAGCGTGAATTAAAAGCATCTGAATTTGATCTTAACTATGTTGCTTTAGAAGGTAACATCGGTTGTATGGTTAACGGTGCTGGTCTTGCAATGGCAACTATGGACATCATTAAACTTTATGGTGGTCAGCCTGCAAACTTCCTTGACGTTGGTGGCGGTGCAACTAAAGAGCGCGTAATTGAAGCGTTCAAAATCATCCTTGCTGATACTTCTGTACAAGGTGTTTTAATTAACATCTTCGGTGGTATCGTACGTTGTGACATGATTGCTGAAGCAATTATTGCAGCGGTTCAAGAAGTAAACGTAACTGTTCCAGTTGTTGTTCGTTTAGAAGGTAACAACGCTGAGTTAGGTGCTAAATTACTTGATGAATCTGGTTTGAAATTAATTTCTGCGAACGGTTTGTCTGATGCCGCAGAAAAAGTTGTAGCTGCAGTTAAAGCGTAAGGGGAGTATCAATCATGAGCGTATTAATTAATAAAGACACTAAAGTATTGGTACAAGGTTTTACTGGTAAAAACGGTACTTTCCACTCTGCACAAGCTTTAGACTACGGTACAAAAGTTGTTGGTGGTGTTACTCCAGGTAAAGGTGGTACAACTCACCTTGACTTACCAGTATTCAACACAATGAAAGAAGCTGTACGTGAAACAAATGCAGATGCATCTGTTATCTATGTACCAGCTCCATTCGTTTTAGACTCAATCGTTGAAGCGGTTGATTCAGGTGTTGGCCTAATCGTTGTGATCACTGAAGGTGTTCCAACAATCGACATGCTTAAAGCAAAACGTTATTTAGAAACTAACGGTAACGGTACTCGTTTAGTTGGTCCTAACTGCCCAGGCGTGATCACTCCGGGTGAATGTAAGATCGGTATTATGCCTGGTCACATCCACCAACCAGGTCGTATTGGTATTATCTCACGTTCAGGTACATTGACTTATGAAGCTGTTGCTCAAACAACTAAGCTTGGTTTAGGTCAGTCTACTTGTATCGGTATTGGTGGTGACCCAATCCCAGGTATGAACCAAATTGAAGCTCTTCAATTGTTCCAAGACGATCCAGATACTGATGCAATCATCATGATCGGTGAGATCGGTGGTACAGCGGAAGAAGAAGCTGCTGAATTCATCAAATCTAACGTGACTAAGCCTGTAGTAGGTTACATTGCTGGTGTAACTGCTCCTAAAGGTAAGCGTATGGGTCACGCTGGTGCGATCATTTCTGGTGGTCAAGGTACTGCTGAAGAGAAATTTGCTGCATTTGAAAAAGCAGGTATGGCTTACACTCGTAGCCCAGCTGAGCTTGGTTCAACTATGTTGCAAGTATTAAAAGAGAAAGGTTTAGTTTAATAGCTGCCTTAAATCTTTAAAAAATACCGCATCTGAAAAATGATGCGGTATTTTTTTGCATCATTGAAAAGTCGCATAAAATGAAATCAGAAATAATAAGGCTAAAAAAAAGACAAAAAAATACGCAATGATTGGGGTGATCATTGCGTAGAACAACGAATCTGTTAAAAACAGTTTCGGCTTAAGGAGAAATGTCGTGAGGTTCATATCAACCTACTTGAGCTATATTAGTGAGGTGTTCATATTTGTTCATTAAGGTTCGCGTTAATTAGTGTTACTTCACGTTAAAAGGGTAAGTGCATGTGAATCATTATAAATATATTAACAATGTGAAATTTTAAACTATTGAATCTTAATATAATTATAAAAAAAGCCCCGTAGGGCTTTTCATTTATATATTTACTCTAGAGTTAAAACTTAAATAAGCCTAAGCCATCTTTAACTTCATCTAAAGTTTGTTGAGTAATGATTCTGCATTTGTCAGTACCTTGACGTAAAACATCCATAATATAGTCAGGATCTTTAGCAAGTTCTTCACGGCGTTCACGAATAGGTGTAATTAATTCTTTTAACACACCTTCAAGACGTTTTTTAACAGTACCATCACCAAGACCACCACGGCGATAATGCGCTTTTAATTCTTCAACTTCTTCTTTATTTGGATCAAATGCATCTAAATAAGTAAATACAATGTTTCCTTCAACTTGACCTGGGTCTTCGATACGAAGGTGATTTGGGTCTGTGTACATTGCATTTACAGCTTTCTTAATGTCTTTGTCAGAAGCATTTAAAACAATGGTATTGCCTAATGACTTAGACATTTTCGCTTTACCATCAAAACCAGGTAAACGAGCCATATTAGAAAGCAATGCTTTGCATTCAGGTAAAAGGTCTTGACCAATTTGACGATTCACACGACGTACAATTTCATTGGTTTGTTCAATCATTGGAATCTGATCTTCACCTACTGGTACCACAGTTGCTTTAAAAGCCGTAATATCAGCTGCCTGTGCAACAGGGTAGCAAAGGAAACCAGCTGGAATGTCACGTTCAAAACCACGCATTTGAATTTCAGATTTAATAGTCGGGTTACGTTCTAAACGAGCCACAGTTACAAAGTTAAGATATAACATTGTAAGTTCATTCAGTGCTGGTAAACATGACTGAACACAAATAGTTGTTTTAGTTGGATCAATACCAACAGCTAAATAATCTAGAGCAACTTCTAAAATGTTACGACGTACTTTATCTGGGTTATCAGCATTGTCTGTTAATGCTTGTGCATCTGCTAATAAGAGATGTTGATGATGGCTATCCTGTAAACCTACACGTGAACGCAAAGAACCGACAAAATGCCCAAGGTGAAGTTGTCCGGTAGGGCGGTCGCCTGTCAAAATAATTGGACGCTGATCAACATTACTCATTATTTATTCCACTATCGTATTGGCTTAATCTGGGATAGTAAGCCCTGTAATATAAAAGATTGGCATTATTGTACGGGAAATAAAATTTTTTCGTCAGCGATTGGTTAAACTTTCTTAAAATAATATTGTGAATTTATTCAGTAAAATTACAGAAATTAGAATATTTCATCTTACAATAGTCAGATAAATACAAACCTGGATAAGAAATGGCAAGTGGCTTACTTTTATTACTAGATGATATTGCAACAATTTTAGATGATGTCGCTTTAATGAGCAAAATGGCAGCAAAGAAAACTGCTGGTGTTTTAGGTGATGATTTGGCTTTAAATGCACAACAGGTAACAGGTGTGCGAGCAGATCGTGAATTGCCTATTGTGTGGAAGGTCGCGAAAGGTTCTTTAGTTAATAAGCTTATTTTAGTTCCTTTAGCTTTATTAATTAGCGTTATTGCACCTTGGCTGATTAACCCGCTCTTGATGTTAGGTGGCTTATTTTTATGTTATGAAGGCGTTGAAAAAGTTCTTCATACAATTACGCATAGAAAAGCTTCGACCTCTGAGGAAGCAGAAAAAGAATTTAACAATGAAGAGCTAGATCTGGCTACTTTTGAGAAAGAGAAGGTAAAAGGGGCTATTCGTACAGATTTTATTTTATCAGCTGAAATTGTCGTAATCTCGTTAGGTACAGTGGCGACTGCTACGTTATTAACTAAAGTTAGTGTTCTTAGCATTATTGCAGTTGTGATGACGCTTGGCGTTTATGGCTTGGTTGGCGTGATTGTTAAGATTGATGATTTAGGATTATATTTAACAAAACAAGCTGCTTCTTTCAAACAAACTCTAGGACGTGGTTTACTTGCTTTTGCTCCTCTTTTAATGAAGCTACTTTCTATTGTTGGAACTATTGCAATGTTTTTAGTAGGTGGAGGGATTATTAATCATACGATTCCTTTACTTCACCATGTTACTGAAGATACGGTTGATCAGGTAGAAACTATACCGGCAGTAGGAAATATTATTGGTGCTTTAACACCGACATTAATGAACTTTGCGATTGGTATGATTGCTGGTGCAGTTGTGTTGCTTGTGGTGAGTTTAATACAGAAAATGTGGCCAAAAGCTTCTGACTAATCAGGCCATTTAAAAGAAGAGGGAAGTTATGCGTTGGAGAGATCGTAGAGTCAGTACCAATGTTGAGGACCGTCGAGGTGGGGGCGGTGTTAAAGCAGGTGGTATTAGTATTATTGGTTTGGTTGTGGCATTTGTCGCATGGAAATTTTTTGGCGTTGATCCACAAATGGCTTATCAGGCAACGCAGCAGGTTACTGCTTCACAACAATCAAATGCAACTTCACCAGAAAGTTTAACACCTGAGCAAAAAGAAGCGTCAGATTTTGTTGGAACTGTATTAGCTGATACAGAAGATACGTGGACACCTATATTTAAGCAGTTAGGTAAAACTTATACACCGCCAAAGTTGGTTTTATTTAGTGGAGTGACTCGCTCAGGTTGTGGTACCGCTCAATCTGCTATGGGACCCTTTTATTGTCCAGCTGACCAGAAAGTTTATATTGATACCGAATTCTTTAAAGATATGCGTGAGCAAATGGGTATCTCGGGTGAACAAAATAAATCAGAGCTTTCTCGCCAAGATGAGGCAGGGGATTTTGCCCAAGCCTATGTTGTTGCTCATGAAGTGGGTCATCATGTTCAAACCTTGCTTGGTATTTCTTCTCAAGTGCAACAAGCGCGTTCGCAAGTTAGTCAAAGAGAGGGTAACCAGCTATCTGTGCGTCAAGAGTTACAAGCCGACTGTTTAGCAGGTATATGGGCAAATCATAATCAACAACGTACTCAGTTTTTAGAGTCTGGTGATGTTGAAGAAGCAATGGATGCAGCTCAAAAAATTGGTGATGACTATTTGCAAAAACGTGCAACTGGCCAAGTTGTTCCTGATAGCTTCACCCATGGTACGAGTGAGCAGCGGATGCATTGGTTTCAAGTGGGCTTAAAGTCTGGTGATATCAATCAATGTGATACTTTTAATAATTCTATCTAATGCGAAAGATGAGTTTATTAAAGCATTTTTAATAAGCTCATCTTTTAATACCCCTCTGATTCATAATTAATGTTAAGAAATTTAACTGATCGATAGAATGATTAAAGTAATTCGTTAAACTTATATTTCAATTTTTAACTGTTTGGGCACATATAAAGTGCCTATTTTGTCATTCTGTTCAGTTCAGCTGTCTAGGTTTTCTTATTTGGTCATTGACCCAGAAGAAGGGTGTTCATGGGTAATTTTTTCTTATTACAAGCACTTACGGTTGTATTTGCCTTATCAATTGCAACTACTATATTCAATAAGCGTATTTTAGGCTTCCCTCAAGCTATTGGCGTGCCTCTTGTTTCTGCAATTTTTGTCTTTATTTTGCAATGGGGAGCCAGTCTCTTAAATGGTAATCAGTTTATTACTATTAATATTCATAATATTGAAGAAGCAGTACGTCATATCGATTTTTATGACTTTTTAATTAATGGCGTCATCTGTTTTATTCTGACATCTTCTGCACTGAAATTTAAAATTTCAGACTTAAGAAGTTATTGGAGACAAATTAGTATTTTAGCGACTATTGCGCTAGTCATCTGTGCGGTATTGTTTGGTGGTTTACTTTACGGCTTTCAATTGCTGGTTGGTCATCATGTGCCAATTTTAGTTCTTCTGTTATTAGGTGCGGCATTGGGTGCAACAGACCCGATCGGTATTAAAGGTGTTTTAAGTTCAATTCGCGCACCCCATCATCTTATTGTCAAATTAGAGGGTGAGTCTTTATTTAATGACGCGATGTGTATTGCATTATTTATGACGTTATTGAATGTTTTACAAGGTGAACATTTTTCATTAGTTGCTACATTAGAAGCTTTGCTTTATGAAATTGTGGTTGCTGTCGGTATTGGATGGGCATTTGGTATAGGAACATTACGTCTATTACGTGGCAAACATGAAATGGAATCTCTGATCTTAACAACTGCCTTACTTGCTAGCGGAGCATATTTAGTTGCTTTATTTGCTCATGCATCTGCACCGATTGCTTGTGTGATTGGCGGTTTAATCGTTGGTAATAAGTGGAAAGAAATCCGTGAAGAGCGAGAAATTAGGGAAGTTAACCATTTTTGGCATACTGTAGAAGGAATTATTAACTCATTCTTATTTACTTTAATTGGTCTTGAGCTATTTATTCTTGATTTAAACTTTAGCTTGATTTTAGGTGGAATAGTCGCTTTCTTTATTTTGCATATTTCACGCTTTGCAGCAAATTTTATGTCTTTTGCTTTCTTTCCGACAATGCGTAAGACCAAAAGCTACAATGGTAGTTTAACCATTTTGTCTTGGGGTGGGGTACGAGGAGGGATTTCACTTGCTTTAATTTTGGCAGTCGCGAATATTCCAGCACTTAGCCCTTATAGTAGTATTCTGATTGGATATACTTTTATTAGCGTATTGTTATCTGGTGTGGTGTGTGGTCTTGGCCTACCAGCGGTAATGAATGCATTTTATTACAATCCTAATGAAGAAACAGAAGGCCTTAAAGGTTTTTACCAGAAACTATGCCATAAAATGAACCGCCGTGGCTTTCAATATATCGTAGGGGAAGACGCATTAGGAAGAGAAACGATTACTATCTTTAATCCCGATGTAATCGTTGACCAGAAAACAGAAGATGGTATTGCAACTATGCATGATCCGAATAAGTTGCAAGAAGTAAAACGTTTTGAGAGTCCAGATAATTTTTAAATAAACTTAAAGGTATTTTTATTTAAATTAAAAAATAAGGCTTTAGTGTAATAGTAAAATATTAACTAAAGCCATTTTTCTGCATATTATTAATTAATAATATATTTTATTTTATTAAGATATTGAAACTTGTTATATAAAACTTTTAATTAAAATAATTTTCAACAAATATTGGATAATAAAAAATTAAATTT